>JBKJKR010000246.1:0-3517 GCA_046597135.1 Acidimicrobiales bacterium
GGTGAAGTCGACGGCGACGTCGACGTTGGCCCTCGCGAACTCGTCGGCGCTGGCCGCGACCTGCAGATCGGGCGCGTCGACCTTGGCCACCTGACGGAGGTCGATGCCGGCATGGTGCGGGTCGACCGCCGCCACGAGCTCGAGCGCGGGGTCGGCCGCCACTGCCTTGCAGACGGCAACGCCCATGCGTCCGCCGGCGCCGAACACCCCAACTCGAATCGTCATGCCGGGAACGTTATCCGCGACCATCCCCGCGAAGGGAGAACGGCCGCGAATGTCACGACGCGCGTGCGCCCGGCCAGTTGATGTCGCGGTCGCGCACCGGGCCTACCGCGGCCAACGTGGGCTCGGTCCCGACGACACGTTCGGCGACGCGTGCGAGCGCCGCCCGATCGACGGCGTCGACGGCGGCGAGGTACGAGTCGATCGGGGTGACCGTGTTGCGCAACGTGATGCTCGTCGCGAGGCGGGCCATGCGGTTGCCGGTGTCTTCGAGGTTGATCACCGTGGAACCGGCAAACGCACCCTTGGCGACACGCAGCTCGTGATCGGTGACACCTGCGGTCGCGATCTCGGCGATCTGGTCGCGCACCACGGTGAGCAGCTCGCGCACCTTGGCCTTCGCGGTACCGGCGTAGATGCTGAGCACGCCGGCGTCCTCGTAGGTCGCGACCGACGAGAACACCGAGTACGCGAGCCCGCGCTCCTCGCGGATCTCCTGGAACAACCGGCTCGACATGCCGGCGCCCAGGATCTGGTTGAGCACGGCGAGCGCGTGGCGGTCGGGGTCGTGGTGGCCGAACGCTCGCCAGCCCAACGTGACGTGGACGCTCTCGACCTTGCGCGGCACCACGCGGCGCAGCACCGGCGGGGTGGTCGGCGCAAGTCGCGTGGGCGCCTGGCCGCCGTCGGATGACGGGAACGCGGCGGCCACCGCGGCGACGAACGCTTCGTGCTCGATGGGGCCGGCGGCCGCGAACACCAGGTTGGCCGGTCGGTACCACTCGGCATGGAACGAGCGGATGGCGTCGGCCGACATGGCGCCGATGGTCTCGCCCGTGCCGAGGATCTCCCAGCCGAGCGCATGGCCGGGGAACAACGCCCCCGACAGCTCGGTGTGCACGAGGTCGTCGGGTTCGTCGAGTTGCAGGTGCAGCTCCTCGAGGATCACGTCGCGTTCGGATTCGACGTCCGCCTCGCGCAGCGCAGGCGAGGCGACGACGTCGCACAGGATGTCGAGCGCGAGTGGGAAATCGGACGCGGGCACGCGGAGGTAGAACGCCGTGTACTCCTTGGTGGTGTACGCGTTCATGTCGCCGCCGGTCGCGTCGACCAGCTCGGCGATCTCGCGCGCGCTGCGCGAGCTCGTGCCTTTGAACAGCAGGTGCTCACAGAAGTGCGAGGCACCCGCCACGGACTCGGGTTCGTCCCGGTTGCCGACCGCAACCCAACAGCCAAGGGCTATGGAGCGCGCGGCCGGCATCGTCTCGGTGACCACGCGCAGCCCGTTGGGCAGCGTGGTCAGCGAGACGTCCGGATCGAACAGATGCGGTGCAGCGCTCAGCGGCGTCGACCGCCGCCACCGCCGCCGCCACCGCCGCCGCGACCACCACGGTCGCCGCCCCGGCCACCGCCGCCGCGACCACCACGGTCTCCGCCCCGGCCGCCGCGATCGCCACTCGGGCGCCGACCACCGTCGTCGCGGAGCGGACGCGACTCGGGCCCGAGGACCCCGAGCTTGTCCGCCAGTTCCGCATCGAACGCATGCTCGAAGGACACGTTCACGCGGCTCGACGCACCGCCGTTGGACGAGGCCACATGGTCTTCGCCGGCCTCGGCGGTGAGGCCCGACGCACGCGCCGGGCCATCAGCTTTTGGGGAGGCCTCCCCGGCGGGGGCGCCGACGGGCACGAGCGAGATCTTGCCGTTCGGGTCGATGTCCTCGACCCGGACCTCGATCTCGTCGCCGAGGTCGACGACGTCTTCGACCTTGTCGATGCGCTTGCCGCCACCGAGCTTGGAGATGTGCACGAGGCCGTCACGACCGGGGAGGATGTTGACGAACGCACCGAACTTGGTGATGTTGACGACCCGGCCCATGTAGATCTCGCCCACGCCCGCGGTGGGCGGGTTGAGGATGAGGCGGATCTGGCGCTCGGCCTCGGCCACGATGTCACGGTCGGGCGACGCGATGGACACCTTGCCCACCGAGCCGTCGTCGTCGACGGAGATGTTCGCGCCGGTCTCGGCCTGGATGGCGTTGATGACCTTGCCCTTGGGGCCGATGACCTCGCCGATCTTGTCGATCGGAATCTCGAAGCTGATGATCTTCGGGGCGTTGCTGCCCACGTCGTCGCGGGGAGCCGCGATGGCCGTGGCCATGATGGCGAGGATGGCCAGGCGGGCTTCTTTGGCCTGTTCGAGCGCGGCGGCCAACACGTCGGCGGGGATGCCGTCGATCTTGGTGTCGAGCTGCAACGCGGTGACCGCGTCGGCCGTGCCGGCCACCTTGAAGTCCATGTCGCCGAAGGCATCCTCGGCGCCGAGGATGTCGGTGAGGGTGGTGTACTTGCCCTCGGCGTAGACGAGACCCATGGCGATGCCGGCCACCGGCGCCTTGATCGGCACACCGGCGTCCATGAGCGACAGGGACGAGCCGCACACCGAACCCATGGAGGTGGAGCCGTTCGAGGACAGCACCTCGCTCACCGTGCGGATGGTGTACGGGAAGTCCTCGAGCGAGGGAATGACCGGGAACAGCGCACGCTCGGCGAGGAGGCCGTGGCCGATCTCGCGGCGCTTCGGGCCACGCATGAAGCCCGTCTCACCGGTGGAGAACGGCGGGAAGTTGTAGTGGTGCATGTAGCGCTTGCGGGTGGTCGGGTCGATGCCGTCGATCATCTGATCCATGCGCTGCATGCCGAGGGTGCAGATGTTGAGCACCTGGGTCTCGCCGCGCTGGAACAAGCCGGAGCCGTGCGCCGTGGGGAGCAAGCCGACCTCGGCGGAAAGCGGACGGAGGTCACGCACGCCGCGGCCGTCGATGCGGACGCCTTCTTCGACGATGCGCGTGCGCACGATCTTCTTGGTGATCGAGCGGATGGCCGCCTTGAGGTACTTCTCGCCGTTGGGCTCGGCCGCGAACTTCGCGCTCAGCTCGGCGAGGATCTCCGCCTTGGCCGTGTTCTCGGCGGACTGACGCTGGGCCTTGTCGGCGATCTGCTGCGATGCCGCCAGCCGGGCGCCACCGACCTCGTTCACCGCGTCGTAGGCGGCTTCGGTGTAGTCGATCTGGGCGACGTACTCGACGGTGGGCTTGCGGCCCGCCGCATCGACGAGCTGACGCTGCAGCACGATCGACTCCATGATCCAGGTCTTGGAGGCCTGGAGGCCTGCGGCGAGCGCCGCTTCGTCGACCTTGGGGGCGCCGTCGGCGTAGTACTCGAACGACTTCTCGGTGCCGCCGGCCTCGACCATCATGATGGCGACGTCGCCGTTGTCGAGCGCACGCCCGGCC
>JBKJKR010000225.1:0-5402 GCA_046597135.1 Acidimicrobiales bacterium
GCGATGGCGACTGCGTCGTCGTCACCCTCGTGCGCCACCACGACGAGCACGGGTCCGAAGATCTCCTCCTGGGCCACGGTCGCGTCCTGGTCCACGTCGACGAGCACGGTCGGCTCCACGAACCACCCCTTGGGGAGATGTGCGGGCCTGCCGCCGCCGAGCGCCACCTTCGCACCCTCGGCCTTGCCCGTCTCGATGTAGCCCAGCACCTTGTCGCGCTGCGCCTCGTTCACCAGCGGGCCCATCATCACCGAGGGATCGGTGGGGTCGCCGTAGGTGAAGCCCTTGAGCGTCTCCACCATCGTCTCGATGGCCTCGTCGCGACGGGCGCGCGGCACGACCCACCGGCTGGTGATGGCGCAGCCCTGACCGGCGTGCGAGGTGATCTGGAACGCAGCGGCCGCTGCAGCCGTGGCCATGTCGGCGTCGTCCAGCACGACGCACGCCGACTTGCCGCCGAGCTCGAGGAAGACCTTCTTGATCGTCTCCGCCCCGGCGATCATGACCTTGCGGCCGGTGGCGGTGGAGCCGGTGAACGACACCATGTCGACCCGGCGGTCCTGCGAGAGCTGTTGGCCGATCGCGTGGTCGGACGAGGTGATGACGTTCAACACGCCAGGCGGGATGTCGGTGTGCTCGGCCACGAGTCGCCCGATCAGCGACGCGGACCACGGTGTGTCCGGGGCGGCCTTGAGCACGACCGTGCAGCCGGCCGCCAGGGCCGGACCGGCCTTGGCCAGGTTGATCTGGATCGGGAAGTTCCACGGCGTGATGGCACCGACCACGCCGACCGGCTCACGTTCGATCCAGCGGCGCGACTTCGCGCCGAACGACTCGGCCACCCCGAGATCGACCGACCAGGCGTACCGCTCGGCCAGGTCCGCGTTGTACGTGAGGAAGTCGATCGGGGTCTCGACCTGCGGGCCCGACGTGAGCATCACCGGCGCGCCCACCTCGGCGACGGTCATGGCCTTCAGGCCCTCGAGGTTGTCGCGCATCGCGGCGTGCAGCTGGCGAAGGCCGCGGGTGCGCAGCTCGATGTCGGTCGACCAGTCGGTGTGGTCGAACGCGCGCCGGGCCGCGCCGATGGCACGCTCGACGTCGGCCGCCGACGCATCGGCTGCTACGCCCAGCACCTCTTCGGTGGCGGGGTTGATGTTCTCGTACACCGCGCCATCGGTGGCGGGGACGAGCGCACCGTCGATGAGCAGTCGTTCGTCGTGCAGCATCACGCGCTCGCCGTTTCGGCCGCGGCCGCAGCAGGGACGGTCGCGGGTCGGACCACGAAGTAGTCGAGGCTGACCCCGGGGTGGCGCAGGACGACTGCGAGCGTGTCGACGAGGACCTCGGCCACCGAGTCGGTTTCCATGATGCTGGCGTGGACCATGCCCAACTTGTCCCATGCCCCGAACATCTCCATGGTGAGTTCGGGCTCGAACTGCGCTCCGAACTCCGTGGGGAACGTGGGGCCCACCGCGAGGCAACTGAATCGCACGTCGGGATGCTCGAACCGCCAGCCGCGGACCATCTCCTCGAGCGCCGCCTTCGACGCCGCGTACGGCACCAGACCGGGGCGCGGCGTGCCAACCGAGTCGCTCGAGATGACCGCGAAGACCCCGCCGGCCGCGAGCTGTGGCACTGCAGCACGCATCACGAGATGGGCGCCGATGAGATTGGTCTCGAGCACCTGGTCCCAGTCGGCGGCACCCGTGTCGCCGAGCTTGCGCAACGGCGAGATGCCGGTGGCGTACAGCACCACGTCGAGCCCGCCGAGCACGGCGACCGCGTCGCCCACGAGGCGCTCACAGTCGGCCGGATCGCGCACGTCGGCCGCGATGGCATGGCCACTGCCCGCGGCCAGGACGGCCTCGCCGAGTCGATCGGCCCGACGCGCACAGAAGGCCACGGACGCTCCTTGTGCGACAGCTCGTAGGCCCACGGCGCGGCCGATCCCCGACGATGCCCCGACCACCAATACACGCTTGCCCTTCACGTGCCCCCGATTCGGCCACCGTCCCCACTGAGGCGGCGTTCAATTTCATGAACAGTAGCTCAGCCGGAGCGCCAAACGCGCGCGGCAAGGTCGCTGAGCTGCAAGAAGACTGTCTTGATTCGCGTCGAGCCGCACGTCGGGTCAATATCGTCGACTCCGGGGGCGGGGCAGCAGCGGGTCGACGGTTTCGATCGATCTGCCCTCTGCATCTACGATTCGACACGTGCCGTCGTGCACGGACATCGTCCATCTGACGTGGTGCAGCACCGTGTGGTGGTGGTGACAGAGCAGGCCCATGTTGGCCAGGTTCGTGGGGCCACCGTGCTCCCATTCGTGGGCGTGATGCGCTTCGCAGTACCAGATGTTCGCCTGGCAGCCCTTCACCACGCAGCCGCGGTCCCGCAGGGCGAGCGCCCACCACTGGGCCTCGGTGCAGGTGCGTTGCGTGCGGCCCACATCGAGCACTCGGCCGGCGCCACTCATGACCACCGGGATGACGCCTGCTGCGCACGCCAGGCGACGCATCGCGGCGCGATCGCCCGAGTCCTGATGCTCGGCCGGGGTGGTGCCGTCGTCCGGGACGCGTGCGACGCCCGTGCCGCGTCCGATGAGCTCGACCATGGCGTCGGCGCCGCGCTGCTGGGGCGACGACTCGCGGTCACCGGAGTGCCGCCACAGTTCGTCGGCCATGTGTTGCACTGCATCGAACACCAAGGCGTGTTCGGCGTTGGGCAACACCAAGCGCTGACGCCCATGCCGTCGTCGGTGTTGTGGAACGACAGCGAGCGCTTTGCCCGGCGACGCTTGGCTCCCGATGCACCGTTGTCGGCATCGAGCGCGTCGTCCCAGGCGGCCAGGCGCCGACGGAACTCCTCGGGAGGGACGTTTCGCGCCTGGGCCAACAAGCCGACGGCCGCGCCGGAAACCGAAGCCTTGTTGCGAACGTGGGCAACTGCGGCCACGTGCTCGACAGTGACGTCACCCGAAGCGAGTGCGTTCGCGAACTCCGGTGCCATGGCGATCAGCCGTGCGTAGTTTTTGCGCCGTGCCGTATCGGTAGCTGACGCGTTGTCGTTGGCGAGCACGGCGGTGAGCGTGGACAGCCCACCCTTGGCCGTGAGCTCGCCCAGCACCCGTGCTCTCGCGGCGTCGACCCATGACTGCACCCGGCGCAACTCGCCCGCCGCGGTCTGCAAACCGCGCACGTCGAGTGCTGCGAGATCGACCCCGCGCAGCGCGGCGAACGCATCGGCGAGCGCATCGCTCACCACTGGTTCGACATCACGCAGAACGACCGGACACATCCCAATGGTCTAGCGAACACGCGATCGTCCCGTGCCGCCGAACGTGCGTATACTGTTGACTGAACGTTCCCCACTGTGCACCTACGAGAGCCGCGTCGCGTTTCCACTCAGCGACGCCACCAGAGCTTCACGAGGGAGAGCGGGGCAAGTATCAGTCCGATGGCCGCGGCAGTCACGACAAGGCCGAGGAACAGAATGGAAGCGAACGTGCGGCGGAGATCCGAGCCGCAGTCGCGTTCGTTGGCGGCCAGAAATCCGTCGTAGGTGACCGACTCACCGTTGAACCAAACCTCGCCGTCGCGTAGGTCTCGGAGGCGGAACTGAACGAGCGTCGGGTACCGATCGCCCGACACCTCCACCCGCGCCTCGAGCAGATCGTCCGAGCCGGCGAATCGCTCGTAGGCCACCTCGGTGACGAACCCCGGCGGCTCGATGCCGATCGCGAACTCCGTGCCGTCGACCGCCTTTGGAGCACGCACTCTCCAGAGCGTCTCGTCGCCGGCGACGAGCGTCAGTGCCTCGATCTTGTCGCATCTGATGATCGCGATCGCTGGCGTTCCGTCGCGCATCGACACACCGATCGGGTCGATCTCGCTGCACGAGGTGAGACCGAGAGCGGAAACGATCAGGCATGTGACGGAGATTGCTCGGCGCGTCGACGCGCGAAACAGCCGTGGTCGGCGCAGTGAAGTCACCCCACCCCCATCGGGTCGAGTCACGAACCCGGTCACTCGATCAAGCCTCCGTCGAGCCCGGAGTACCTTGGGCGCGTCAACCACCGCACAGGGGGATAACGCGCCGAAGGTCGGGCCCGGACCGCTCCTCTTTCACCGAGGCAAGATCTCAGAAGGCGTGGCGGGGCAGGGTCAGTGGCAGGTCGAGCGAGCTCACGAGGCTGGGCGGGGCGTCGCACACGGCAGGGATCGCGTTCACGATTCGCATCGCGGTTGCGACCATGCCGTCGTCGCTCGCGGATTCGGGTGAACCGAGGGTGAGCGTGCACGCCATCGACGGGGTTCCGTCGATGAGGATCTTGTACGTGCCGTCGCGATCGGCCTGCGGCCACTCCGGCGCAAGATCGGCCGCCATGCGGTTCACGTGTTCGATCACGATCGCGTCGCGGCCGTCGACCACACCGATGGTCTCGAACCGAACGGCGCCCACCGTGCCCGCTTCGATGACACCTGCGGCAACCTCGAGCCGACGCGGCGTGACCTGCTTCTCGTAGGTCTCGCGGATCTCGTCGAGCTCGACGCCGAGCGCGGCGGCCACCATGCGAACCGGCGGACCCCAGGTCGATGACTGCACGCCCGGCAGCCCCATGATCGCCTGGTACTCCATCGGCTTCCCGAAACCGAACACGTCGAACATCATGAACGTGACCGGATAGGTGTCGTAGAGAAAGATCTCCTGGGTGCGCACGGTGCGAACCACCGAGCTCATCGTGAGCAACGTGAGCGGCAGCTGATCGCCCGCGAACCCGGGTTCGATGCCGGACGCGTACAGCGTGGTGCCGCCGGCAACCGCCGCATCCTCCAGCACCTCTCGACCACGCGGGTCATAGCCCGCCGGATACACCAGGCCAGCAACCGACACCGTCACCACGTTGCAGCCGGCCGCGAGCATCTTCGCCATGTCAGGTATCGCGGTCGCGTCGCGCTCAGGACCGCTGGCGGTGTAGCAGATGCAGTCCGGCGCGAGGGCCAACAAGGCGTCGGCGTCGCCGGTTGCGGTGCAGCCGATCGGACCGATGCCGGCCAGCTCGCCGGCGTCGACGCCGACCTTGGCCGGATCGTGCACCCACACGCCGACGAGATCGAGATCCGGTCGCCGATGGATCGCGGCGATGGCGACCCGCCCGATCCAGCCGGTGGCCCAGACGACCACCCGATAGCGCTTCTCCCCCATGACCATCCCCCTTGGTTCCGCCCGACGAAGTCGGGCCGTCGGTCGCCGACCTCAGTGCGACATCACGTGTCGCATGGCGAGCTCGTCGAGAATGCGGGCCAACTCGCGCGGCGCGCTGCGGGCCGGTGTGTGATCGGCGTCGATGTCGATGGTCTCGGTGGCGCCGGCCGCCGCCGCGAGCCGGGCCTGCGTCTCGC
>JBKJKR010000232.1:0-4179 GCA_046597135.1 Acidimicrobiales bacterium
GTCCATCATCTCGAGGTAGGCATCGAGCGCTTTGATGGTGGGCGGAAGCCCGAAGGTGACACCGCGACCGCGGGCCATGTATCCGTTGTCGCCGCCGAAGTAGAACTTGACGAACGATCCGGGCGTGAGGCGCCCGAGGCGCCAATACGAGAACACGTTGCGCAGGAAGCCAGGCTCGAAGATGGCGAAGTGCAACGCGAACGAATTGCGATGCGCCTGCTCGATTGCCCAGGCCATCTCGTCGTAGGTGTTGATGTACGGGAAACCCTGCGGTGTGCCGTCGGCCTCGGCCCAGCCGAGGTTGATCGAACCCGGATCGATGAACCCGATCTCGAGCAGCCCACGAGCGCCGAGCGCGTCGAGGTGACCGAGCTTGCCCTCGATCCCTTGACCCGAGGCGATGGTGGGCATGGGCAGCAGGTTCGGGTCGATCTCGAGCCAGGAGCTGAAGCAGCTCGCATATCCGTCGACCGTCTCCTCGAACGGCAGGTTGTGCTGCACGAGGTGGTTGTGCACGATCGTGGCCCCGCGCTCGATGCAGGCGCGACCTTGCTCGATGATCTCGTCGATCGAAGTGGGCACGGTGCGATTGCGCTGCGGCGACGTCGCGCCGTTGAGCGCGACCTCGATGATCACCGGCGTCGACATGATCCCCCTGCCTGGTGCGGCGCCCTCAGCCGCACATGCGGAGCGTAGGCGCCGCGAAGGTGACGAGCGTCGTGGTGCGCTCGACCCCGACGTGCAACCGGCGTACGCCCAGGCCATCGATCACCACGGCTTCGCCCAGCGAACCGTCCACGGACGACACGAGTCGCACCTCGAGCGGAGTGGGCAACGGCGCCTCGATCCACACCGTGGCCAAGCCCGAAAGCCGGACCGTGCTCTCGATGCCCGAGGTGACGGCCACGAGGTCGACGCAACCACCATCGGGCTGCACGACCACGTTCGACTCGTCGCGCACCTCGCCGGCCAACACCCCCGGACCGCCGGCCGATGGCTCGGGTCGCACGAGGAGTCGCGTGGCCCACGCCAGACGATCGGCTTCGAGCGGTGCATCGAATGTGGGCAGGTCGCCGTTGTCGCGCAACGCGCGGATCACGTCGACCGTGGGCGCCCATTCGGGTTCGAAGGCGCGTTGTGGGTCGACGAGGCGCGTCCCGCCCGGCACGTTCTCGAGTCCGTCGAGTTGCGAGACCGCAGCGACCGCATCGCGTATGGCTTGCTTGCGCGGCCCCCATGACCGCGTGAACCCGTCGATCGCGAACGCATTCGCGACCGCAGCCCACAACAGCAGCACGATCATCGCCGGCAGGAGCCGGGGCTGTCGGCGCGCGACGTCCTCGAACGCGAGCAGCAGCAACGGCAGGATCAGGAAGCCGCCGAGGTACAGGTAGCGCGACGATGACGCGAGCTCGACGCCGAGGTTCACCCGAGCCAGCGTGGTCTGCAACGCGAAGAGCACCAGCCCGCCGGCGAGCGCGGCGACCGTGGCGCGACCCGGCTCGGTGAACGAACGTGGGTTCCACCACGCGAATACCACGAGTGCCACGACCACGAGCCCACCCGCGCCGATCTGCGTGACGCTCTCGGCCGATGAGCTGATCGATCGCCAGAAGTACGCCGCCATGTTCGGCACGTGCTCACGATCGACGAGCGTGCGCTCACCGTCGCTACCGATGATCGCGAACCACGCCATCCACAGCAGTCCGGGCGGCACCACGGCGAACACGGCGGCACGCCAGCGACGCTGCAGCACGAGGCTGAGCGCGACGACCACGATCATGGTCAGCGACGCGCCGCCCGACACGATGCTCAGCAGACCGAACGCGAGTCCGGCGACGTCGCGGCGGTCGATGGGTCCGCGGTGGTCCACCAACAGCAACTGCGCGCCGCCGAAAGCCAACGGTGCGGCGAAGCCGAACGCGTCGGCCCACGTGAGCACCTCGGCCCCAGAACCGAACCATGCGAACACCACGGCACCCGCACACGCGAGCCAGGGCCGCACACCGGCACGTCGGGCTACGAGGAACAGCACCCACACCGCGGCGAAGTGCACGGCCAGTACCGGCACCAGATACGGCAGATAGGTCTGCAGCCCGAACACGCGGTAGATGCCCTCGAACACGAATCGGTTCAGGCTCATCCAGTGCCCGTTGTGCGGACCGAAGAAGAACGTGCCCGGCTCGTCGATGCCGGGGCCGACGCGGTTGGTGCCCCACTGACCCCAGTCGTCGTTGAAGAACCATTGGTCGCGCGCCTCGAGCAGCAGGACGGCCAACCCGACGAGCATCGCCGCGACGAGGGCCGCACCGGGCGTCACGCGGGCACCGAGGCGACGCAGTGGGTGACCCGTCATGGCGTACTCGTTCTACCACCCGTAGCCTCAGCCCAACCGATCGCGGGAGAGCGACCCATGGATCTCGACCTCACCGAAGACCAGAAGGCCATCAAGGAGGTGTTCTCCGGGTTCTTCACGAACGAGGCACCGCCCACGGTCGCCCGAGCGGCGGAACCGTTCGGCTTCGATCGTGCGCTGTGGAACCGCCTCCTCGAGACCGGAGCGCCGGGCATGGGCGTCCCCGAGGCCAACGGTGGCGGCGGCGCATCACTCGGCGACCTGGTCGTCGTGGCCGAGCAGTTCGGGCGCGCGATCGCGCCGGTACCGCTGGTCGAGCACCTGGTCGCGGCGCGGCTCTTCCCCGCCGAGGACGTGGTGAGCGGCGAGTCCATCGCCACGCTGGCGCTTCACCCGGCCGACGCCGGCGGCACCTGGCGCATCGTGCCCGCCGGGGCCATCGCCGACGTGGTCGTGGGCGTCGACGGCAACGAGATCGTCGCGGTCCGCACCGAGGCGCCGGGCACCGGGCCCCGCAACCACGCCGCTGCTCCCCTCGCCGACCGCTCGGCGCGCTCGGGTGAGCGCATCGTGCTCGGCCCCGCAGCCGACTTCTCGCGAGCCATCGCCGAATGGCAGACCATCACCGCCGGCGCACTCGTCGGCATCGGCGCACAAGCGTTGGCCATCGCGCTCGAGTACGTGATGGCCCGCCACCAGTTCGGCGTCCCGATCGGCTCGTTCCAGGCCATCCAACAGGGTTTGGCCGACCTGCCGATCCTCGTCGACGGCGGCCGCCTCCTCACCTTCAAGGCGGCGTGGGCGGGCGACCTCGGCAAGCCCGGGCTCACCGACGCCGACGACAGCAACATCACCGATTTCGAAGCGCTCGCATCCATGGCGTTCGTCTTCACGAGCGACGGCGCGGCGCATGCCACCGACCGCAGCCTGCACTACCACGGCGGCTATGGCTTCGCCGAGGAGTACGACATCCAGCTGTTCTACCGCCGGGCCCGTGGTTGGGCGCTGGTGTACGACGACCCGAGCCGCGAGGCGGTCCGCCTGGCCGACCGTCTCTTCCCCGAGGTAACCCACTGATGGACTTCGCACTGCCCCCCCATGTCGAGGAGTACCGCGACACCGTTCGTCGCATCATCGCCGAGCACGTCACCCCCGAGATCATCGACCGCCAGCACAAGACGGGCACGTTCAACAGCTACGAGCTGAACCGCGCCATGGCCGAAGCGGGCCTGCTCGAGCGCGCCGTGCCGGGGCTCGGCAAGGGCGACCCCATCGAGTTGTGGGTGCTCTTCCACGAGCTCGAGAAGGCGCAGGCCCCGTACGACTCGATCTCAGTCGCGCTCATGGTCGCGGGCGTCATCAACGCGGTCGGTACCGAGGAGCAGAAGGCGCTCATCATCCCGTCGATCCTCACGGGTGAAGCGCTCGTGTGCATGGGCTACAGCGAACCCGACTTCGGCAGCGACGTCGCGTCCATCGCCACGCGCGCGGTCAAGGACGGCGACGAGTGGGTCATCAACGGCGCCAAGATGTGGACCACCATGCCCCACGAGTCGAAGTGGCTCATCCTGCTCACGCGCACCAACCCCGACGTGCCGAAGCACAAGGGCCTCACGATGTTCATCCTGCCAATGGACACGCCGGGCATCACGGTCGAGCCCGTTCCCACCATGGGCACCGAGAAGACCAACGCGACGTTCTACGACAACGTCCGCGTCGGCGACGAGTGGGTGCTCGGCGCGGTCGACGAAGGCTGGCGCGTGATGGGTGTCGCGCTCGCATACGAACGCGGGGTCATGGGCGGTACCAGCGTGGCCGTGCCC
>JBKJKR010000578.1:0-3730 GCA_046597135.1 Acidimicrobiales bacterium
AGCACGTCGACGGTAGCGCCGAGGTCACCCAACGCCCGGGGCGCCAGCGCGCTGCTGGCGCCGTTCGCACAATCGATGATGACGTACAGCCCGTCGAACGTCCGATCGCCGATCGACGACCGCACCGCATCGACGTACCGCTCGACCAGCGCGCTCCCGTCGCGTACCGCCCCGGCCCGGCCGGCACGCGCGACCGGCGCGTCGATCCTCACCTGGACGGCGTCCTGCTCCGCATCAGCCAGCTTCCGTCCGCCTGCCGCGAACAGCTTCACCCCGTTGTCGTAGTACGGGTTGTGCGACGCCGACACCACCGCGCCCGGCGCGTCGTCGGCTGCGGCCAGCCAGGCCACTGCAGGCGTGGGGGCCACGCCGAGGTCGACCACGTCCGCCCCACCCGAGGCCAATCCGTCGCACAGCGCTCGGACCAGGGCCGGTCCCGACTCGCGGGTGTCGCGAGCGACGTAGAACAGCGGGGCGTCGAAAACGACGGCGGCGGCCGCACCGAGGCGTTCGACGTCGTGCTCGGAGAGCTCGTCGAAAGCCCGGCCACGGACGCCGTCAGTGCCGAAACGCAAGTTCATGTAGGCCACGTCGGCCGCAGCCGGGCCGGCCTTAGTGCCCGCGCCCAAAAGCGCATCCGGGCCAGTACCACGAAGCGGGCTAGCGCTTGCTGTACTGCGGGGCCTTGCGGGCCTTCTTCAGGCCGTACTTCTTCGATTCCTTCTCGCGCGAGTCGCGGGTGAGGAGACCGGCCTTCTTGAGCGATGGCCGCAGTTCGGCGTCGAGCACGATCAGCGCCCGAGCGATGCCCATGCGAACCGCGCCGGCCTGGCCGGTCGGGCCACCACCGTGCAAGGTGATGTCGACGTCATAGACCTCGGAGGTCTCGGTGAGCTTCAGCGGCTCGAGGACCTGCATGCGGTGCGTGCGCGACGGGAAGTAGTCGTCCATCGCACGGCCGTTGACGACGACCTGGCCCGAACCGTTGCGGACCCGCACCCGGGCGACGGCGCGCTTGCGGCGGCCGGTGGATTGCACGAGCGGCTTCGACATGTTGATCCTCAGGCCTTCGCCGCTTGGGCGTGTTCGATGGCGTACGGCTGGGGCAGCTGCGCCGCATGGGGATGCGTCGGGCCCGCATAAACCTTGAGCTTGGTCAGCATCTGTCGACCGAGACGGTTCTTCGGCACCATGCCGCGGATGGTGCGGCGGACCGCTTCCTCGGGCTTGGTGCGCAACAGTTCGGCGTAGGTGCGTGACTTGAGGCCACCCGGGTAACCGGAGTGGTTGTACACCATCTTCTTCTCGGCCTTGGCCGAGGTGAGGACGACCTTGTCGGCGTTGATCACGATGACGTGATCGCCGGTGTCCATGTGGGGGGTGTACGTCGGCTTGTGCTTGCCGCGCAAGAGGTTGGCGACCTCGGTCGAAAGACGACCGAGCACCATGCCCTCGGCGTCGACGACGTGCCAGGCGCGCTCGATCTCACTTGCTTTGGGTGAATACGTGGACACGAAGGTTCGTTCCTCTTGAAGAAGACAGTGGGCGAACAGCGCAGAAGGCGCCTCGCAGGCCAGTCGACCATGCTATGGGCTTCCCTCGACAACGGCAAACCCCTGGGTCGGGTTCGGCGGAAATCTCCGGGGACCGTCGTACCGCACCTCCCAGAGGGTGAGGCCTTCGGGCGGCGCGACCCGGCCGGCGTTCGCGCGGTCGCCCGACCGCAGGATGCCTAGCATCTCGCCCGCTCGTCGGCGGCCGAGTCCGACCTCGACGATGGTCCCGGTGATCGAGCGGACCATCTGGTGGCAGAAGGCATTTGCCGCGATCTCGAACTCGAGCAGGCCGTCATCGCCGGCATGCCAGCGGGCGTGCAGCACCGTTCGGTGCAGCGACGCCGAGTAGCCGTCCGCCGCAGTTGGTGGGCGCCGGCAGAAGGCGCCGAAGTCGTGCGAGCCCACGAACGGGTCGCTGGCGAGCCGCAGCGCCGCCAGATCCAGCGGCTGGGGAACATGCCAGGCGAACCGCGTGCGGAACGGGTCGTGCACGGGCGTGTTCAAAACCCGGTAGCGATAGACCCGCGAGGTCGCCGAGAACCGGGCGTTGAAGTCCGGTGGCGCCTCATCGATCGCGCGCACCGCGATCGACGGCCGGATCAGCTTGTTCAGCGAACGCGCGAGCCCCACCGGATCGAACCCCTCGGCGCGAGTGGCAAAGCTCACTACCTGCCCCGCGGCGTGCACGCCACGATCGGTGCGCCCGGCGCCGGTGAGCTCGACCACATGGCCGAGCACTCGTTCGAGCGCCTCGCGCAACGTGCCGGCCACCGTCCGGACGCCCGGGTTCTCGGCGTAGCCGTGGAACGGCGTGCCGTCATAGGCGACCACCATGCGCACCAGGACCGTCGGCTCGACGGGGCGCGGTGGTTCAGGGTCGAAAAGGGTCACGACCTCCGCCGCAGTGCAGCTGGCTCGCGCGGTGCGGCTAGACGAGCTCGATGCGAGCCATCGGCGCCTTGTCGCCCTGGCGTGGGCCGAGCTTCAAGATGCGGGTGTAGCCACCCGGACGCTCCGCGTAGCGCGGACCGATCTCGTTGAACAGCTTCGACGCCATCTCTTTGTCGCCGATGAACGCCACGACCTGACGGTGGTTGTGCAAACCACCCTTCTTGGCCTTGGTGATCATCTTCTCGGCGATCGGACGCAGGGCCTTGGCCTTGGCCTCGGTGGTGACGATGGCCTCGGCGGCCACGAGCGAGGCCACGAGGTTGGCCATCATGAGGCGCTGGTGCTGCGCGCTCCCGCCGAATCGGCGGCCCTTCTTCGGTGTTGCGGGCATGGTGGATCAGTCCCTCGTGCGCAGCGACAGGCCGCGCTCGTCGAGCTTGGCGATGACCTCGTCGAGCGACTTCTGCCCGAAGTTGGTGATGGCCAGCAGGTCGTCCTCGGTCTTTTGCAGCAGCTCGCCGATGGAGTTGATCTGCGCGCGCTTGAGGCAGTTGCGTGGGCGCTCGGACAGATCGAGATCCTCGATCGGGAGGTCGAGGTCGGGCGAACCCGACGCGACACCCGCGACCTCGCCGAGCTCCAAGCCCTGCGGGGAATCGCTCATCTCCTCGACGAGCTGCACGAGCGAGCGCAACGTGGCGCCAGCGGATGCAAGCGCGTCGCGCGGCGTGATCGAACCGTCGGTCTCGATGTCGAGGACCAAGCGATCGAAGTCGGTCGACTGCTCGACGCGGGTGGGCTCGATGGTGAAGGCCACCCGGCGCACCGGCGAGAAGATCGAGTCGACCGGGATGACGCCGATCGTGTTCGACGTGTTGTTGCGCTCGGCCGACACGTAACCGCGGCCGCGTCCGATGGTGATGTCGACCGCCAGGCGACCCTTCGAGTTGAGGGTCGCGATCGCCTGCTCGGGATTGAGCACCTCGATGTCGGCGTGCTGTTGGATCTGGGCCGCCGAGGCGACCGCCGGTCCTCGCACGTCGAGCCGCAGCGTGACGGGCTCGTCGCTGTGGCTGCGGATCACGATGTCCTTGAGGTTGAGGATGACGTCGGTGACGTCCTCCGTGACCCCTTGGATCGTGTCGAACTCGTGCAGGGCATCGTCGAACCGGAGCTGGGTGATGGCGGCACCGGGAATCGACGACAGGAGCGTGCGTCGCAGCGAGTTGCCCAGGGTGTGGCCGAAGCCGGGCTCCAGCGGGCTCACGGAGAAGCGCTGGCGG
>JBKJKR010000597.1:0-3279 GCA_046597135.1 Acidimicrobiales bacterium
GGTGTCGGCGAACGACGTGTGCGATGCCCGACTGATGGGCGCCGATTGCGTCCTGCTCATCGCCGCGGCGCTCGACGACGCCGAGCTCGCGGACTTCCATGCGCTGGCCGTCGACCTCGGCCTCGACGCGCTGGTCGAGGTGCACGACGAAGCCGAACTGGCGCGCGCCATGGCGGTCGGTGCCGATCTCGTCGGGGTCAACCAACGCGACCTCATCACGTTCAAGGTAGATCAGGAGCGCGCGGTGCGCATGGCGCCGCGCATGCCGCAAGGCGTCGTCCGCGTCGCCGAATCGGGCATTCGTGACGCCGACGACGCGAAGGTGCTCGCGGCGGCCGGCTATCACGCGTTGCTCGTGGGCGAGTCGCTGGTCAAGGCGGGTAACCCCGCGCGTGCGGTCGCCGACCTGCGCGACGCGGGCCGATAGCGTCGCCACGATGTTCGTCAAGATCTGCGGCATCACGAACGAGGAAGACGCACTGCTCGCCACGGCGCTCGGTGCCGACGCCGTGGGGTTCGTGTTCGCTCCGTCGTCGCGTCAGATCCAACCGGTGCAGGCCTACGAGATCGTGCGGCGTCTACCGCCCGATGTGCTCACCGTGGGGGTCTTTCGCGACCACGCGCCCCAGCGCGTCGTCGACATCATGCAACAGGTCGGCCTCAAGGCGGCGCAGTTGCACGGCCACGAGTCCGTCGAGGACGTGCGCTTCGTTCGGGCCCGCGTCCCGCTCGTCATCAAGGCGTTCCCCGCGGGTTCGTCGGCGCTCGAGGGCGTCCACCGCTATCCCGTCGACGCGGTCCTCGTCGACTCGGCCACGCCCGGCTCGGGCGAGGTGTTCGACTGGGCGCTGGCCGAAGGCGCACCGCTCGGCCGACCCGTCATCCTGGCCGGTGGGCTCACCCCGGAAAATGTGGGCGCGGCGATCGCCCGCGTGAGACCGTGGGGCGTCGACGTTTCGAGCGGTGTCGAGAGCAGCCCCGGCCACAAGGACGCACGCAAGGTGCGGGCCTTCATCGGGGCGGCACGCGCCGCGGCCCCCACCGCCTACGAGAGCGACGAGCTCACCCCCTACGACTGGCAGGAGGACGGCATCTGATGTCGGTCATGTCCGAACCGAGCGCGAGCGGGCGTTTCGGTTCCTTCGGCGGGCGCTATGTGCCCGAGACACTGGTTCCCGCGTGCGAAGACCTCGAGGCGGCATTTCGCGAGGCGTGGGCCGACCCGTCGTTCCGCGCTGAGCTCGACGCGCTCTTGCGCGACTACGCAGGGCGGCCGTCGCCGGTCACCGAGGCCAAGCGTCTGTCCGAGCAGCTCGGCTGTCGGGTCCTCCTCAAGCGTGAAGACCTCAACCACACCGGCTCGCACAAGATCAACAACGTCCTTGGCCAGGCCTTGCTTGCTCGGCGCATGGGCAAGACCCGGTTGCTCGCCGAGACAGGCGCCGGTCAGCACGGCGTCGCCACTGCCACCGCAGCGGCGTTGTTCGGCATGGAGTGCGTCGTCTACATGGGCGAGGTCGACATGGACCGTCAATCGCTCAACGTGTTCCGCATGCGGCTGCTCGGTGCCGAAGTACGTCCCGCCATGAGCGGTAGCCGCACGCTGAAGGACGCGGTAAACGAAGCGCTTCGCGACTGGGTGGCCACGGTCGAGCAGTCGCACTACTGCTTGGGCTCTGCGCTCGGCCCGCATCCCTATCCGTGGATGGTGCGCGAGCTCCATCGCGTCATCGGCGACGAGTCGCGTGCGCAGTGCGCGGCGTTGCTCGACGGCGGCGCACCCGACGTCATCGCGGCATGTGTCGGTGGCGGCTCGAACGCGATCGGCATCTTCTCCGGTTTCGCCGACACCGATGCCGAGCTCGTCGGCGTGCAACCGGCGGGCGGCGCGTCGATCGGTCACGGCTCGCCGGGCATCGTGCACGGCATGGTGTCGTACTTGTTGCAGGACGAGTGGGGCCAGGTCGAAGAGGCACTGTCCATCAGCGCCGGTCTCGACTACCCGGGGGTCGGCCCCGAGCACTCGCACCTCGAAGAGATCGGCCGCGCTCGCTACGAGACGGTCACCGACGCCGAGGTGGTTGATGCGTTCCTGCTGTTGTCGCGCACCGAGGGCATCATCCCAGCGCTCGAACCGGCGCACGCGATTGCGTGGCTGTCGCGCGAGCGCGCCTCGCTCGCCGGCAAGACGGTGCTGGTCTGCTTGTCGGGTCGCGGTGACAAGGACGTCGGGCAGATGATGGAAGTGCTCGGCGCCGACATGTCCACCGGCCGCGGCCGATGAGCGCGAACGTCGCCACCGCGGATGCGCCGACCGTGCTCGACGTCGGTCCGTTCGAAGCCGCGTTGCGCGGCGCCCGCGGCGACGGACGCAAGCTGCTGGTCCCGTATGTCACCGGCGGTCTCGGTGACGACTGGTGCGAGATCGTTCGCGCCGTTGCCGCTGCAGGCGCCGACGCGATCGAGATCGGCATCCCGTTCAGCGATCCGGTCATGGACGGTCCCACGATCCAGCAGGCGAGCGACCTCGCGCTGCGCAACGGCACCACTCCGCAGTCGGTGCTCGATTCGTTGCGCACCATCGACGCCGGCGTGCCGCTTGCGGTGATGACCTACGCCAACATCGCGTTCCACGCCGGATGGGAGCGGTTCGCCTCTCAGCTGCGCGACGCCAAGGTGGCCGCGGCGATCCTGCCCGACCTGCCGCTTGACGAAGCGGGCGAGTGGTGCGCTGCGGCCGACGCGCACGACATCGAGACGGTCCTGCTCGCGGCGCCCACCGCGCCCGACGAACGACTGCCGCGCGTCTGCGCGCGGTCGCGCGGGTTCGTGTACGCCGTCGGACTGTTGGGCGTCACCGGGGCGCGCGAGTCGCTCGCTGCGTCAGCACTCGTCATCGCCCAGCGACTGAAGCTCGTCACCGACAAGCCGGTCCTCGTCGGTGTCGGCATCGGTTCTCCCGCGCAGGCCGTCGAGGTGTGCGCCAGCGCCGACGGGGTGGTCATCGGCTCGGTCGTCGTGCAACGCATGCTCGACGGCGGTGGCCCCGAAGGAGTCGCCGCGCTGGTGCGCGAGTACCGCACGGCACTCGACTCGCACGACTGGTCATGAGTGACACCGGCGAACCCCAGGGCGAAGCGCGTCCGGTGTCGGTGTACGAGTACGTCGGCGGCGACGCCTTCTTCGTCGCGTTGGTCGAGCACTTCTACGTCGGCGTCGAGGCCGATGCCGTCATGCGGCCGATGTACCCCGCCGATCTCACCGGCTCGAAGGCACGTC
>JBKJKR010000069.1:0-11536 GCA_046597135.1 Acidimicrobiales bacterium
GGTCATCGTCGATCTGTCGCGCCCCGACGCGATCGTGGCGATCGCGGCCGCCACGGCGGCGGGGGCGGTGGTCACGGCCTACGGTGCCCACGTCGACACTGATCTGCTCGACGCGGCCCGCGCCGCAGGGTGCGCCGAGGCGCTGCCCCGGTCGCGCTTCTTCGCCCGGCTCGATCGCGCCGCGTCCACCGGCCCCGCGTCAAAACCCGGGGCATAGGGAGCTCGTCGTCCCTTTGGTCAGGCCTCGTCTTCGAAGCGCTGCCAGCCCGCGTCGGTGATCGAACGCGGCTCGAAGAACAGACAGTCGTCGGGGCAGGCGAAGGGGGTTTCCTGGGCCATGGCGACGCGGCACCGCTGGATGACCTCGCCGTGCGCGGTGGTGCGCGTCGAATAGTGGCGGCAGTCGCGGCGTACACCCATGGGCGCAGTCTGCCAGCACGTACGCCGTCGGCGCGAGACGCGAGACGTCGGCGCACGCCGACACCGCGTATAGCCTCGTTTCGTCTGGCATCTGCAGGAACCGGGTGTGCTGACCAGACCAGACGGATAGCACCTTGTTCGCCGACGCCGACGGTGGTCACGAATGCCCTCTCCACTTCGACGCGACGACCTCCTCGCCGACCTCTCGCTGCACGGCTCCGCGTGGTGCCGTCGGTACAGCGACCTCGTCGACGCGTGGATCGCCGAGCTCTGGTCCGAGGTGGCCGGTGGATCGCAGGGGATCGCGCTCGTCGCCACGGGCGGCTACGGCCGAGCCGAGCTGTGTCCGCAGAGCGACCTCGACCTGTTGTTGCTCACGACCAACAACAGCCAGGGCGAGGCGCTCGCGTCGCGGCTCTGGTATCCGATCTGGGATCAGGGCCTGAAGCTCGGGCATTCGGTGCGCACGTTGAACCAGGCCCTCGAGCTGTCGCGCGACGACCTCGACACGGCCACTGCGCTGCTCACCGCGCGGCACCTGTGCGGCGATCCGTCGCTCACCGAGGAGTTGCGTGCGCGTTCGCTCGTCCAGTGGCGCCAGGGCGCGAAGTGGGCGATCGAGGAGCTCGCCGACAACGTCGAGGAACGGCACGAGAAGCTCGGTGAGGTCGCGTTCCTGCTCGAGCCCGATCTCAAGGACGCGCGTGGCGGTTTGCGCGACGTGCACGCGCTCAGCTGGCTCGACCTCGCCCAGCCGGTGCTGTCCGACCCCGACGAGGTGGCGTTGCGCGAGGCCTACGAGGTGCTGCTCGCGGCCCGCGTCGAACTGCACCGCCGGTCGGGTCGCCGGGGCGACGTGCTGTTGCTGCAGGAACAGGACGCCGTGGCCGAGGTGCTCGGCATCGCCGATGCCGACGCACTGATGAAGAACGTGGTCACCGCGGCGCGGTCGGTGGCGTGGACCAGCGATTTCACGTGGCACCGCGTGCAGACCAGTCGCCGGCGGCGACGCATCCGCGAACGCCCACGCGAGGTCGCTGCGGGGGTCATCCTCGAGGAGCGCACCGTTCGCCTTGCACCCACGTGCAACGTGGCCGGTGATCCGGCGGTGGCGCTGCGGGTCGGGCTGGCCGCGGCCACCCAGCGGGCGTTCATCGACCGGGCCGCGCTCGAGCGCATGGCCAACGAGATGCCCATGATGCCGAAGCCGTGGCCCGACGAAGCGCGGTGGCTGCTCACCGACCTGCTCATGGTGGGCCACCCCGCGATCCCGGTGCTCGAGGCGCTCGACCAGCTCGGTCTGGTGCATCGCATGATCCCCGAGTGGGAACCCTGCCGCAGCCGTCCGCAACGCAACGCGTACCACCGCTTCACCGTCGACCGGCACCTGTTCGAGGCCGCAGCCGAGGCCGCCAAGCTCGTCGACCGCGTCGATCGGCCCGACCTGCTCGTGCTCGGCGCGTTGTTCCACGACATCGGCAAGGGCTACCCCGGTGACCACGTCGAGGTGGGCATCCAGATCGTCGACCGCATCGCGGCCCGCATGGGCTTCGCCGACGAAGAGGTCGCAGTCTTGGTGAGCATGGTCCGCCATCACCTGCTGCTGCCCGATGTCGGCACCCGCCGCGACCTCGACGACGACGGCACCATCCGTTCGGTGGCCGCGCAGGTCGGCTCGGTCGAGACGCTCGAGCTGCTGCACGCCCTCACCGAGGCCGACTCCATCGCCACGGGGCCCGCCGCGTGGGGCCAGTGGAAGGCGGGGCTCGTCGCCCAGCTCGTGCGCCGCACGGCCCACGTGCTGCGCGGCGGCGAGGCGAGCGAGATGGTCGAGGTGCCGTTCCCCACCGCCGAGCATCGGGCACTGCTGGCCGAACGACGGCTCATCGTCAAAGGCGAAGCCGGCACTCTCACCGTCGTCGCACCCGACCGTCCGGGCTTGTTCTCGCGCGTCGCCGGCACGCTCGCGCTCAACGGCGTCGACGTGGTCGACGCCTCCGCCCATACCGAGACCGGCATGGCGCTCGAGGTGTTCCGCGTCAAGAGCGTGTTCGGTGACGAACCGAACTGGCCGCGGGTGCGCGCCGACGTCGAGCGCGCGCTGGCGGGTCGCCTCGCGCTGCGCGCCCGGCTCGCCGAGCGCGCTCGTACGTACCCGGCACCGCGCGCGACCAACGCCCGGCCCAAGGCGCCCCGCGTGCTCGTCGACAACCACACGTCCGATCTCGCGACGGTGGTCGAAGTCGAAGCGCCCGATGGCATCGGCGTCCTGTATCGCATCACGCAGGCGCTGCTCGAGTGCGATCTCGACATCGTGAACGCGAAGGTGCAGACGCTCGGCTCCGACGCGATCGACGCGTTCTACGTGCGCGACGGGTTCGGTGCGAAGATCACCGATCACGCCTACCTGGCCGAGATCGAACGAGCCGTCCTGCACGCGCTCGCCGGCCAGCTGTAGCGACCGACCGGCCACCCGCAGCAGCGCGGCGCTACTAACCTCCCGGTCGTGTACTCCGACCGCGACCTTCTGCGCTGGAGCGAGGCGCTCGCCGGCATCGCACGCACCGGGCTCGGCTTTACCGAGAGCCTCTACGAACGCGAGCGGTTCGAGGAAGTGCTCGCCGTCGCGGCCGAGATCCGCGCCATGGTCGGCACACCGGGCACGCCCGACACCATCATCGACGAATGGATGAAGCACGTCGGCCAGGGCATCGCCGGCTACCAGACGCCGAAGGCCACAGTCGGTGCGATCGTGCACAACGACCGGGGCGAACTGCTGCTCGTGAAGCGCCGCGATGCCGGTGTGTGGTTGTACCCCACCGGCTGGGCCGACGTGGGCTACTCGGCGTCGGAGGTCGCGGTCAAAGAGGTCCTCGAAGAGACCGGCATCGAGTGCGAGATCGTGCGACTGGTCGCCGTGCTCGACGGATTGCGCCAGGGCTTCTCCCGCATCCCGTTGTACTCGCTGGTGTTCTTGTGCCGCGCCACGGGCGGCACGTTGGTCCCGCACCCGCTCGAGTGTCTCGACGTCGGGTTCTTCGCCGAGGACGCCATGCCCGAGCCGTTGGCCGGCGGCGACGGTTGGCAGGCTCTGGCCTTTGCGGCCATCCGCGGCGACGACACCGACGCGGTCTTCGATCACCCTCGCGCTCCGGTGTGGCGCGGCGATCCAGCCCACGGCAACGGAGCCGATGCAGACGCCGGCGAGCCGGAGCCGTCGTGAGCAGCACCGACTTCGGACTCACACGCGATGGCGTCGTGCAGCTCCGGCGCCGATGGACCGCCGAGTCACCGTGGGCCGCCGTGCTGTTGTTGCACGGCATCGCCGAGCACTCGGGTCGCTACGAACACGTGGGCGACCATCTGGCGGCCGCGGGCATCGAGGTGATCGCCATCGATCACCGGGGCTTCGGCATGTCGGGCGGACGACGTTCCCACGTCGAGTCCTTCGACGAGTTCCTCGACGACGTCGAAGATCAACTCGCCGAGGTCCGATCACTCGGTCTGCCCACGGCGATGCTGGGGCACTCCATGGGCGGGCTCATCGCGCTGAGCTACCTGCTCGACGGCCGCCCGGCGCCTGATGCCCTGGCGCTCAGCGGCCCCGCCCTGGGCGCCACGGTGCCCGCCGTGCTGCGGGCGCTCGTGCCATTGCTGGTGCGTGCGGCACCCCGGCTCCGTGTGCCCACACCGATCGACGGATCACAGTTGGCCACCGACCCGCGCGTTGGCGAGGCGTACTTCGCCGACCCGTTGGTGGTGCGTACGTCCACGCCCGCGCTCGGCCACGCGATGCTCACCCGCATCGACTGGGTCAACGAGCACCTCGCCGGGCTCGGATCACGCCCGCTGCCGATCCTCGTGCAGCACGGTGCCGACGACCCGCTCGTGCCAGCGGCCAGCACCGTCACGCTCGGCCGCATGGCCGGTGTGCAGCGCGTCGAATACCCCGGGTTGCGCCACGAGATCTTCAACGAGCCGTCGGGGCCTGCGGTGCTCGACGATCTGGTCGCCTGGCTCCACGCGGTTCTCTGACGTCACCCGTAGCGACGTCGGTGGCGATCAGTCGTGCTGGTTGCGGAGGAACTGCTCGACTTCTTCGACGAACGACTCCGCGTCGATCTCGGCGGTGTCGTCATCGTCGTCATCATCATCATCGTCGTCACCGTTGTCGAAGCGCGACTCGAGCTGTTGGACGTAGACCGCGGTCTCTTCGTCCTCGTCGACGAGGCGGGTGACCTGGCGTTCGTAGGCCGCAGAGGCGATCTCGAGATCGATGCTCGGAACAGTGGTGCCGAGGAACTCGCCGACACGGTTCACCAGTGCCAGAGCGGCCTTCGGTGACGTGGCGCCGGGGACGTAGCTCGGCACGCCGGCCCACAACGACGCCGACGGTATGCCGGCCTCGATGCAGGAGTTGTGCAGCACGCCGACGATGCCGGTGGGACCCTCGTAGCGCGACGGTTCGAGGCCGAGTTGCAGCGCGAGGTGCTCGTCGTAGCTCGTGCCGAACACCGCGGTGGGCCGGGTGTGGGCGACCTCGGCCAGCAACGCGCCCAGGGTGAGGACCAGGTGGGCGTTGGTGGACCGAGCCAGGTCGACGATCTCGTTGCAGAACGTCCGCCACCGCAGTTGCGGCTCGATGCCGAGCACGGTGATCACCTCGAGGTCGTCGCGGTGATCGGTGGCGCACACCTCGATGCTGGGCCAGCGGATGAGGCGGGTGTCGTTGTCGTCGATCTCGACGATGGGGCGCGTGGACGTGAAGTCGAAGAAGACCTCGGGGTCGACGGTCGCGAACGGCCGCGCTTCGAGTCGGTCGCGCAGATGGCGGACCGCAGTGGACGCGGCGTCGCCGGCATCGTTCCAGCCCTCGAAGGCCGCAACGATGATGGGTCGGCGCAGCTGCGGCTGGCGGGACCAGAGCAAGTGGCGAGCGTCTGCAGGCTCCGCAGGCTGAGGCACAGGACAAACGGTATCGGATCAGCCGTTTGTTGCGACCGGTCACCGCCCCGGCGCGGCGCGCTGCACCGGTTGGTGGACCTCCATATGCTGGGGACAGCATGGTCACGATCGAAGAAGTCAAGAAGGTCGACGCCGAGCTGGTCCGGGCGTTCGAGCGCCTCGTTCCTCAGCTTTCGTCGTCGAGCCCGGCACCCACGGAGAAGGAGCTGGCGTCCATCGTGACGTCGCGCTCGACCGTCCTGTTCGTGGCCCGCGACGAAGGTGAGATCGTCGGCAGCCTTTCGCTCGCCCTCTTCCGCATCCCCACTGGTCTGCGGGCGTGGATCGAAGACGTCGTCGTCGATTCGGCGGCCCGCGGCAAGGGCGTCGGCGAAGCGCTCAATCGGGCCGCGATCGAACATGCCGGCAAGGCCGGCGCGAAGACCGTCGATCTCACGTCGCGTCCGTCGCGCGAGGCGGCCAACCGGCTCTATCAGCGGTTGGGGTTCAAGCTCCGTCAGAGCAACGTCTACCGCTACGAGCTCGACTGACCGCGATCATGCAACGCACGACCGTTCAGCGAGCGGCTGTGGTGGTCGGCGCGGGTGGTACGTAGCCGCCGGGGGCCGGGGCCGACCAGGGTGCCTGCGCGAGGTAGGCGGTCACCGGCAGCGCGGCGGTCTGGCGAAAGCCCACGGGTAGCCAGAGATCCCCGACTCGGCTCATGTAGTAGATCTCCCAGTGGTAGACGACGTGGAACGAGCGTTCGTCGGCCTTGAACATCTGGGCGTAGTCGGTGACCGCCCGGACGTAGTTCGCGTGGTTGTTGTAGCCCTGCAACGCCTTGGGCATGTCGGCCGGGCCACCGCGTCGCACGAGGTAGCGCGCCGCCGCGAGGATCGAATCGTGCGGGTCTCGGATGTCGCCTTGGCCGATGCCCCGCTCGTTCCACGTGGACTGCAGGAACTGCATGGGGCCGATCGCCCCGGCGGTGGACAGGCCGTTGATGCGCCCGAGTCCGGTCTCGACGAGGTTGATTGCCGCGAGGTACTGCCAGCCGATGCCCGTCGCGGTCTCGGCCTCCTTGTAGAAGCCGAGGAGCGTGTCGACCGGCTTCGGCTCGATGATCTCCCAGCTGGGGACGCTGTCGCCGATGGTGGTGCGCATCTCGATGAACTCGCGCCGGGCGCGCAGGTGGGCCTGCACCACGGGCCGGAGCTCGGCGGGCACCGCAGCCAGCACTTCGGCGTCCCAGGAGGGTTTGGTGCTGAGCGTCCGGTAGAGGAGTTGGTTGAGATGCCCGAGATCCGGTCGTTCTGCGGCGGGGGTCGCCGTGCTGCGCAGCGCGGTCTCGGTCGCGACGATCTGTGCTGCGACGCCGCCGGCCGTGGTGGCCACGCGTGGTGCGGCGCGTCCGTTGGGGGCGCGGTCGGCCGAGGTGATCGCGAGCGTGGTCGTGGGGGGACCGCCCGCTGCACCGGTGGTGGTCGGTGCCGTGCCTCCGACGCCGCTCGAGTTGCCGGTGGCCCCCGTGGCGGAGGTGGTCTCCGGGCCGGCGGTGCTCGTGGCCGGTGCGTCGAGCGTCGCGGATCCGCCGTCGCTGCACGCGGCGAGCACGCCGGCTGCGATGGTGAGCGCGGCGAGGCGTGAGCGGCGTCGTGCGTGACGGGTCACGCCGGGACGATCTTCGAGATGGTCCCGCCGAGCGAGAGCGTGTAGATCTCGCCGGCGTTGTCCTGTGCGAACGAGACCAACGAGCTCTTGCCCGCGTTGATGCCGAGGCTGATGCGTTGCCAGCGGTCGCCGTCGGGCACCAGCGCGTAGATCGTTCCCTCGCAGAAGTCGCCGTAGAGGTACGCGCCGGCGAGCCCGCGCAGGGCCTGACCGCGGTAGACGTAGCCGCCGGTGACCGAACAGGCGCCGCCGGTGCGGTCGTACTCGAACACCGGGCCGATCGAGCCTTCGGGGGCTGCGCCGCGGAACCGGTGGTTGCCTTCGAGCAGCGGCCATTGGAGGTTGGCGCCCTTGCCGGGCGTCGGCGCACGAAGGAGGTCGATCTCCTCGTAGGCGTTCTGGCCGACGTCGCCGATCCAGAGGTCGCCGGTTGCCCGATCGAAGCTCCAGCGCCATGGGTTGCGCAGTCCCGACATCCAGATCTCGGGCCGGCCACCGCCGCCCGCATACGGGTTGTCGGCCGGGATCGAATAGGCCCCCGCCCCGCGCCCGCTCGGGTCGATGCGCAACATGTCGCCGAGGAGCGTGTCGAGGTTCTGCGCGTTGTTGTACTGGTCGCCCGAGCCGCCGCCGTCGCCGAGGCCGATCCAGAGGTAGCCATCGGGACCGAACGTGATGTTGCCGCCGTTGTGGTTGCCGGCTGGTTGGTCGACCTGCAACACGACGCGCCGCGATGCAAGGTCGGCCGTGGCGCCGTTCATGGCGAACTCGTCGATGCGCGTGTCGCTGCCGCCATCGGTGTAGCTCGCGTAGAGCTTCGTGCCGTCGGGGGAGAAGGCGAGGCCGAGGAAGCCCTTCTCGAAGTCCGTGGTGACATCCTTGGCGATGTCGAGGATGGTGTTGCCCAGGGTGCCGTCGGCCTTGAGCTCACGTACACGACCCGCGCGCTCGGCGATGTAGCGGGTGTCGGTGCCGGTACGGGTGACGAGCGCCAGCGGCGCCGTGGCCTTGGCGACGGTGGTGAGCTTGACCTTGGTGCCTCGTACGCCGTTCGCGGTGGCCGCCGCGGGCGGGCCAGTGGTGGTGGGGGCCGCCGTGGTGGGCGCGACCGTGGTGGGGGCGACAGATCCGCTCGCCCCTGAGGCGCCCGACGTGGCCGAGGTGGTGGTGGCCACGGTGGTCGTGACCGCGCTGGTCGACGGGTTCGTGGTGTCGGTGGTGGACGTGCCGTCGCTGCAACCGGCGGCCAACGTGCCCAGTGCGACCAACGAGGCGAGCAACGTGGCGCGCCGCGACGGTGCGGTCATCGGGTCGACCTCCGGATGAGTCCTTCTTGCATGACCGACGCGACGAGGACGCCGTCGCGACGGAACACCGAGCCCCGGGCGAGCCCGCGGGCCCCCGACGCCGCCGTGGTCTCCTGGTCGTAGAGCAGCCAGTCGTCGGCCCGGAAGGGTTGGTGGAACCACATGGCGTGATCGAGGCTCGCGAGCTGGATGCTCTCGTCGAGCGAGCTCGTGCCGTGGGGCATCAACGTGGTGTCGAGCAGGGTCATGTCGGACGCGTAGGTGAGCAGACACGTGTGCAGCACCGGGTCGTCGGGGAGCAGGCCATCGGCGCGGAGCCACACCTGCTGGCGCAGGGTCGACGTCCCGGCGCGGTCGAACGGCAGGCCGCTCGCGTACCGCAGGTCGATGGCGCGAGGCCGTTCCCATCGATCGCCGATGCCCTCGGCCACGGGCGCCCACTGGGTCTTCCAGTCGGGCAACGTCTCGGGCGCCGGTACGTCGGGCATGGGGATCTGGTGTTCGAAGCCCGGCTCGGCGAGGTGGAAGCTCGCCGCGAGGTTGAAGATCGCCCGACCGTGCTGGATGCCGACCACTCGGCGTGTGGTGAAGCTGCGGCCGTCGCGAATGCGGTCGACTTCGTAGAGGATCGGCACCTTCGGGTCGCCGGGGCGCAAGAAGTACGCATGGAGGGAGTGGACGGTGCGCTCGGCGTCGACCGTGCGGGCCGCCGCGACGAGCGCTTGTCCGGCGACCTGGCCGCCGAACACCCGCTGCATCGATTCGGCCGGGCTCAGGCCGCGAAAGATGTTGACCTCGATCGCTTCGAGATCGAGCAGGCGGACCACCGCGTCGACCGCGTCCTGGGCCTCGTCCGTCGCGATGGCGTCGTTGCGCGCCGCGGCCTCGTCGGTGGGGCTGGTGCCGTCGGTCGCGGCGGGCGGTCCGGGTGTCTTCACCGATCCATCATGCCCGGAGCCGGACGTCGCGTTGGTGCGCGCGGCGCAGCACCATGGCCGCGTTACCCTCGAACCCGTGCTCAGCAGCCTTTGGGAGCGCTACGGCGCCAAGCTCTACCGCTACTGCGGTGTCTCGGCGTTCAACGTCGTGTTCGGGCAGAGCCTGCTCTGGATCTTCTACAGCGCACTCGGGTGGCGGGCCTGGGTGGCCAACCTGCTGGCGGTGTCCATCAGCGCCGGACCGGCGTACTGGATGAGTCGCCACTGGGTGTGGTCGCAGTCGGGGTCGCACAGCGTCCGCTCCGAGATCGCCCCGTTCTGGGGCATGGCCCTCCTCGGCCTCGCGCTGTCCACGGTGGCCACCGAGCTCGCCGATCAGAAGTGGCACAGCGCACTCGCCGTACAGGCCGCGAGCATCGGTTCGTTCGGGTTCGTGTGGCTGTTCAAGTTCTTCGTCCTCGAGCACGTGTTGTGGAAAGAGCAACCGACCGAGGTGCCGACCCCGCTGTGACCCCGCTGTGACGACGCTGTGACGATGCCACCCGACTTTCGTGCGCACGCCGAGGCGGCCCGCGGGTTCATGCCGGTCGACGAAGGGCTCGCGTTGTACGACGCGGCTGCGGCGGTCACCGTTCCCGGACCGTTTCTCGAGATCGGCAGCTACTGCGGGAAGTCCGCGGTGTACCTCGGCACGGCGGCGCGCGAGCGCGGCACCTTGCTGTATGCGCTCGATCACCATCGTGGTTCCGAGGAGAACCAGCCCGGCTGGGAGTGGCACGAACCCGACCTCGTCGATCCGCACGTCGGCCGCATCGACACGTTGCCGTTGTTCCGCCGCACGATCTTCGACGCCGGTCTCGAAGGCACCGTGGTCGCCCTCGTCGGCGACTCGCCGGCCGTCGCCGCGCACTGGGCCACGCCACTCGCCCTGCTGTTCATCGACGGCGGGCACGGCCACGATCCCGCGCACCGCGACTACGAGAACTGGGTGCCCCACGTGCCGGTCGACGGCACGCTCGCGATCCACGACGTCTTCCCCGATCCGGCCGATGGCGGGCGGCCGCCGTTCGAGGTCTACAACCGGGCCATCGGGTCGGGTGCGTTCGTCGACGTTGCCGCGACCGGTTCGTTGCGCGTGCTGCGCCGCACCGGCCCCGGCATCTGAGGGGTTCCCGGCGGGTCAGTGCTCGCGGGTGAGGTCGTCGTCGGTGGCGGCGAAGGCCGGCAGGGTGGCGTGGTGCGAGAACAGGCCCGCCGCCGGGGTGGCGCCGGCGATGGCGTCGGCGCACAGCACCACCGCGGCCGCGGTGTAGGCCGACATCTCGCCTTCGGGGAAGTGCACGTTCTCGGGGTACACCGTGCCGGTCCAGTACCGGCCGTCGTCGACGCGCATCTCCTGGGCCCACGTGAACAGCTCGCGGGCTTGCTGCTCGTGACCGAGGCCGAGCTCGGCGATGGCCAGCTCGCAGGTTTCCGCCGCAGTGACCCACGGGCGGTCGCTGACGCACTTCACGCCATGGCCCGCCAGCACGAACGTGTCGCGACGTGCCTCGAGATGGGCGCGGGCGTCGTCGCCGACGATCGCGCCCGACAGCACCGGGTAGTACCAATCCATGGCCCAGCGGTTCTTCGGTGCGAACGCGCCGTCGGGCCGGGTGCGGATGACCGCGGCCAGGCTCTCGAGGCTGAGCTCCCAGTCGGGCCGTTCCTCGCCGAGCTCGTGGGCGATCGCGAGCGCGCAGCGCAACGAGTGACAGATCGACGACGACCCGGTGAGCAACGCGAACGACCACGGCGTTCCGTCGGGGTGGCGGGCCCAGATGATCTCGCCGCGTGGTGTCTGCAGATCGAGCACGAACCCGAACGCCGCCTCGACCGCGGGCCACAACGTCTCGAGAAACCCGCGGTCGCGGGTGATGAGCCAGTGGTGCCACACGCCGGCCGCGATGTACGCGGTGACGTTGGCTTCGAGCTTGTCCTGCTCGACGCGATCGGCGAGGTAGTAGTGGTGCCACGCGCCGTCGGGTCGTTGCTTCGCGAGGAGCCATTCGAATGCGCGCTCGGCCGCGGCGCGTTCGCCGCCGACCAGCAGCGCCATGGCGGCTTCGACGTGGTTCCACGGATCGGCGTGTCCGCCCGGGAACCACGGGATCATGCCGTCGGGCAACTGCAGCGCGGCGATGGCGTCGACCGTGGCCGAGAGCTGGTCGGCGCGGAGGATGCCGGGCACGTCGAACGAGGTCTCAGACGAAG
>JBKJKR010000336.1:0-4714 GCA_046597135.1 Acidimicrobiales bacterium
CGAATTCCGTCACCCGCACTGTGTCGCTCGTCGAGCCCACCGCGTCCTTCACGTTCGTAGTGGAAGGACGGGTCGTCACCTTTGACAACACCTCTACGGGCGGGCCGTTCGCCACTGTGGCGTGGGACTTCGACGACGGCACGCCCGTGGCCTCGACCGTTGACGCCACGCACACGTATGCAGCACCAAGGACCTACAACGTGCGGCTCGCCGTGACGACCGGGGGCGGTACGAGCAGCGTCACCCGATCCGTGGTGGTGCCCTGACCGGCTCTGGTGCGTCGGCGTGCCGCGACGAGCGTGCGCCTTGCCGGTCCACGGTGGTCAGGCGATGGCGCGGCGGGTGCGCAGCGGGCGTAGCGAAAGGCGGGCCCGCCAGCGCTGGCTGCGGCTCAAGGTGATCGCCAAGTTCTGCTCGAACTCGAGCGCCCGCAACCAGGAGCGGTCGACGGTCGCGGCGTCGGGCTCGACCCGGCTGTAGACCGCACGCCCCACGTCGGGCACCAGGAAGGACAGCGGCAGGGTGGCCGCGGTGCCGTAAGTGGACTGCGTGGCCCGGGCGATGTCTCGAGGGGTCATGCTCTGGGTGATCGGGAACTGGAGCTCGATGAGCCGGTCGACGACCTCGTCCCACGCGCCGACCACCTGATCGGCCGCCCGACCGTCGCGTCGGCGCTTGCGGCGCCGGAACACCTTGAGCGCGATGATCGCCCCACACCCTGCTGCGACCACGCCGAGCGCCGCGGCCACCACGGCGGCCACGGTGAGGAGCGGACGCCACCAGGATGTGGACGTGTCGGTCGCCGGGTCGGCTTCGGAGGGCCCGAGCTCGCGGGGTGTGCTCTGCTGCCCGGCACCCTTCGGCGTCACCGTCTGGGGTGCCGTGGCGGGATCGGCGGGCCGCTGCGGTGGTGTTGCGCCGGTGCTCGGTGTCGGGTCGTAGGCCACCCAGCCGAGGTCGGCGAACTTCACCTCGGCCCACACGTGGTAGTTGTCGGACCTGATGAACTCGAGTGGTCGCGGTGTGCCGGTGGTGTTGTCCAGGAGCTTGTAGCCGACGACCACGCGGGCCGGGAACCCGAGGCTGCGGGCCATGACGGTGAAGGCGGTGGCGAACTGCTCGGCGGTGCCGGCACGGTCGGCGCGGAGGAACTCCTCGAGGCGTCCGGCGGCGTGGCCGGCGGGACTGGTCGCATCGATCGTGAACCCCGTCTGGAGGAACGTGGCCAGCTTCTCGAGTGCCTCGCCCGGGGTCGTGGCCCCTGCCGTGGCGTCGTTGGCGATGCGGCCGATGTTCGGGGGGAGCCCGCCGGGGAGCGATCGATAGGGATCGGCGTCGGAACCGGTGTCGAGCGGTGCGCGTGCGAGCTCGTCGGGGGTCGGCGTGACGATGCGGGCCCGGAGCTCGTACTCGAGGCCCTTGATGCTGCCGGGCGCGAGGAGGTCGCCGCTCTTCGGATCGAACCCGATTCCCCGCAGGTCGATGCGGGTGGGCGTGCCGGCGGTGGGCAGCCAGGGATCGTCGAGCCCGACGTCGGAGAACCGCATGGTGGTGTCGCGTCCACCCGACGGACGCTGGTCGGGTGGGCTCAGCAGCGGCCCGGCCACCTCGTAGCGGTCGTTCGTGGTGAACCGCACCCCGTCGTAGGTGTCGAGGCGGACGATGGCCGCTCGAGCGATGTCGGTGATCGACACGCCGTTCGACGTGACTCGGAACGCCGGGAGGGTCGGGTTCTGGCTGACGATGCGCTTGTATTCGCCGAGGGGATCCTCGACGCGGATCGGCGAGACCTGTTCGTCGCGCAAGTCGCGCGGGTCGAACGGGTCGCGGGTGGTGGTCGCATCGCCGACGAAGGGCGCGACCGCCGCGCACAGGGCGATGAGCGGCACACCGAGCGCGAGCCGTGAGCTGAGGAGCGACCGGGAATGGAACTCTGCGAGGCCGTCGACCCGTGGCCCGATGACGGTGCCGGTGGCTCGGGGGTCGGGGACCGCGCGCACCAGCACGACGAGGAGGCACAGGACGATGAACCCCGCGATGTGCCAGGCGCTCGGCGGATGGTTCGGGCCCACGACCGGCATCGCGAGCCCGAAGATGGTGAGCGGCGCGAGGAGCGGGAGCGCGGGGATGGAGGTGCGTTGGGTGAGCTCGGTCGCCGCGGTGGCCCCGATCCAGCAGACGATCGTGACGAACACCAGTGCAAGCGTGTGGTTGGCCAGCGGCAACGAGTCGCCGAGCATGCTGGAGAAGCCCTGGCCCAGGCCCTCGCGCAGGCCGCTGAGCGTGTCAGGCCCGGGAACCACGCCGCCGGCCAGGCTGCCCACGAGGATCGTGTAGGACACGAACAGCGCGGCGATGGCCATGGAGGCGATGAACGTCCAGCGTGCCGCTATGCCCCGGCGCGCCGCCAGCGTGGCGATGAGCGTCGCGAAGGCAATGGCGGCCAGGGTGGGCGCCCCGAACGTGCGGGCGGTGGCAAACACGGGACGGAACGCGGCGGCGGCCACCCAGCAGGCGAGTCCGACGAGGCCGACCTCGAGCCACAGCAGCCGGCGCATCGGTGGGCGGTGCGGTTCGGCCCCGTCGGTTTCGGCGGGCAGGTCGCTATCGATGTCGGCGAGGCGTCCGGTGAGCATCAGCGCGCCCGCCGGTTCCAGGCGCGGGCGAACTCCGCGGTGTGCTGGGCGTTGATGAGGACGGCGCCCGCGGACAGATGGATCTCGCCGGTGGCCTGGGTGCCGAAGCGGGCGATGGTGGTGGCATCGAACCGGTCGCGCAACGGCGAGAGGAAGGCGAGGTCGCGTGACGAGCACCGACCGGTGACGACGGCCAGGGACGCCCCACCCTGGTCGCGGCCGACCCGGCGAACGGTGCGTTCGACGGAGCCCGTGGCCGAAGCGTTGAGCGCCGCCAGCTTGTCGAGCGCACCCGCCCGGCTGAGCGTGTCGCTGATGGTGGTGGTGCCGCACGTGGTCTCGAGTCGGAACGGGAAGCGGCGCAACATCGACGCGATCATGATGGACGCTGCGGCTTCGACGGCCTCCTCGAAGGAGTCCTCGTCGTGCACGCTCTGGCGCGTGTCGACGACGATGAGGCTGCGTGGTTGGTGACTGTCGACGTTGTGGCGCACCATCATCGTTCCGGTGCGGGCGAAGCTACGCCAGTGCACGAGACGGAGGTCGTCGCCCTCGACGTACTCCCGCAGGTTCTGGAAGGTGATGCCGCCTTCGGGCGCGTCGCCGAGGTCGGGGCCGTCGAGGTCGCGGTGCAGCCCGCTCGGGAAGGGGTTCAGGTCGACGATGCGGGGGTGGACGTACAGCGTCGCGAGGTCTCGTTGCTGCTGGCCGATGCGGAGCAGACCGAACGGGTCGGAGCGACTGACGAGCAGAGGGCCGACCTGGAAGACGCCACGTCGGTCGGTGGGCAGTGGTTGCAGGACCGTCTCGCCGGCCCCCGGTTCGAGCGCGGGGAGCGACACCGGGATGCGCCGTTCGCCGAAGGTCTCGAGTGCGGTACCGCCGGCGGTGCGGCGCCGTGAGCGGTTCTGGATGCGCATCTCGGACACGGCGATGCCCCCGACCGTGACGCGTTCGGGGCGCACGACACGGGTCGCGTCGACGCGGGGTCGTCGGGTGACCCACACGGCGGCGATGACGAGGACCAACACGAAGGCGCACCCGATCGCAACGAGTGCGGGGTACCCGAACGCGAAGCCACCGATGGCGGCGACCGCCGCGAACGCAACGAGGGTGCGGCCGTTGGCGGTCAGCACGGGCCGAGCCGTCGGGCGAGGCGACCCAGAAGCAAGGGGATGCGACGTCGCTGCGGGGTCATGTGGGGGTCACTGGTCGGTGCCGTGCCGACTCAGGCGTCGTCGCGACGCTTGGGCACCGGCACGGACTTGACGACCCGGTCGAGGAGCTCGGTGATGGTGACCCCGGCCAGATCGGCCTCGGGGGAGAGCATCATGCGATGACCGAGCACGAACGGGATGAGGCGCTTGACGTCGTCGGCGGTGACGAAGGCGCGTCCGTCGCTCGCCGCGACCGCCTGGGAGGCCCGGGTGAGGGCCACCGAACCACGGGGGCTGACGCCCAGGCGGAGCTGGGGCAGCTCGCGGGTGGCCCGCACGATCGACACGATGTACTGCTTGATCGCCGGGGACACGAAGAGCCGCTCGACGAGGTTGCTCATGCGTGCGACGTCGCGGGTGCTGATCACCGGGCTGAGCGTGACCGGACGCCGCCGCGAGCCCGAGCGGTCGACGATCTCCATCTCGGAGGCGCGATCGGGGTAGCCGACCGAGATGCGCATGAGGAAGCGGTCGATCTGGGCCTCGGGCAGGTTGTAGGTGCCTTCGTGCTCGATCGGGTTCTGGGTGGCGATCACCAGGAACGGGTCGGGGACCGGGTAGCTGCGGCTGTCGATCGTGACCTGGTACTCGGCCATGACCTCGAGCATCGCCTATTGGGTCTTGGGCGAGGCGCGGTTGATCTCGTCGCCGAGCACGATGTTGGCGAACACACCCCCTGCCCGGAACTCGAACTGGGAGGTCTGTCGATTGAAGATCTGCACGCCGGTGACGTCGGTGGGCAGGAGGTCGGGCGTGAACTGGATGCGGTTCCAGGTGCCGTCGATCGACTCGGCGAGCGCTTTGCCGAAGGCCACCTCCTCATCGAGGACGTGCCGGGAGTCGGCAAGACCAGCCTCGGCA
>JBKJKR010000371.1:0-3321 GCA_046597135.1 Acidimicrobiales bacterium
CCGCGCGCTTGCAGCAACCAGCTCAGGCATCGCCGTGCGTCGACCACGCCGGGCTCGACGATCGCGCCGGTCGGGCACCCGTCGAGGCACCGTCGGCACGCGCCGCAGCCGTCGACCACGGGGGGCGGGTCGGCCTCGACGAGCGGCGCGTCGGTGAGCAACGAGCCCAGCACGAACCAGCTGCCGCGGCCGGGTAGCAGCACGTTGGTGCTCTTGCCATACCACCCGAGGCCGGCCCGAACCGCGGCCGCCCGGTCGACCAGCGCGTTGTCGTCGACCACGATGCGGGTCCGCCACCCGGCGGCCCGCAGGTGCGAACCGACCGCGCCAAGGGCCACCTTCAACGGCGCGTAGTACTCCTCCCAGGCGTAGGACGCGACGCTGGCCAACGGCTCGCCGGGCGCGCGGTCGAGTTGTGGTTCGCGGCGGCGGTACGCGATGGCCCCGACCACGATGGCGCGCGCGTCGCGCAGGGCCATGGTGGGGGTGGTCGAGTACACGGGCTGGCGGAACGTGAAACCCATGCCGGCGTGTTGGCCCGCCGCGACGCGGGCTTCGATGGCCGTACGCGCCTCGACGAAGGGCGCTGCGGTGCAAAAACCCACGGAATCGAGACCTGCGGCGCGCCCGATCTGGGCCAGTTCGTCGAGTGTGCGCACCGGATCATGGTGGCACGCACGCCGGCGCCGGCACGACATCCGCCGCCCCGCCGGGGCGGCGGGCTCAACGCATGGATGCGAGCGGGTGGCGCAACTGCGGCACGAGGCCGCCCTCGGAGAGCAGGCGGAGCGCCCGGAGATCGCTGAGGTCGACGACGAGTGCGTCGCCCGGGTCGCGGTTGCAGACGTAGGTGACCACGCAGTCGTGGCACGCGTCGGTGGCCTGCACCGGGCACACCGCGCAGTCGATGAGGAAGGAGTCGGAGGAAGTCATGTCCCCATCTTCCCCACCCACTGTGACAGTCCGATCGAACGCCCGTACGCGACCGGTCGATGATGACGGTTCAGCCGCGGGCCACGGCCAGGAGCTGATGGGCGCTCACGACGTTGGCACCCCGCTGCCGGGCGCCCTCGCGCACCCGCCGGTCGGTGGACGCGACGACCACCGGCCGTGGCAGTGGGTAGCGGCTGATCATGGCCAGCAGCTCGTCGTCGGCCTCGACGTCGGCGGCCGTGAAGCGCACGTTGAGCCCGGTGCGAGCAGGCAGCGCGTTGGCTGCTGCGTCGACGGCGGCCCCGTCGAACACGAGCTCGATGTTGATGCCGGGTGAGCGCGACGCCAGATCGGCGAGCAGGCGCTGGAGACGGTTGCGCTGCTCGGCGATGTCGGCGTCGGGCCAGGCGGTCATCGACACGTTGTAGCCATCGACCAAGAGGACCGGACGCTCCGACACCAACCAGGCTGCGGCCTCGGGCGAGTCGTCGAGCAACCCGCGCGGCATGCGCAGCGCGCGCCGCCTTTCGGGCGCCGGTGGTTTCGGGCGCGCCGGCGCGGCGCACTCGACCGATGCGGCGGACACCGGCAGGCCGGCCGCGGTGCGCAACTCGTCGATGGTCACCGCGGCTTCGCCGAGCGAGCGTTCGATGCGGTCGACCAGGCCGGCGAGCGCGAGTCGTGCCGCTTCGGCCGCCGCGGCCTCGCCGGTGTCGACCGCCGTGTCACGAGCGACGGCCTTGGCGAGCGACGCGTCGGCGTCGTCGAGGCGGCGCTGCAGCAGGCGCCGTTCCTCGTCGCGTCGGGCGAGCAGCTTCTCGATCCGTTTGAGGTCGCCCACCGCGCGGGTGCGTTCGCTCGACGCATGGTCGGCCTGATCGCGCAAGGCGTCGCGCTCGTCGATCAGTGCGTCGCGCTCGGCGCGCACGACCTGGCTCTCGTCGCGCAGCCGATCGTTCTCGGCCTCGAGGCGCTGCACAGCCTCGTGGGCGCGCGCTGCGGCGCGTTCGGCACCCGCCAAGCGGCGGCGCAGCTGCGCGTCCGACCCGATGTCGACCGCGCTCGGCGCACCGCCATCGGCGGCGAGCTCACCCAGCGCTTCGCGCAGCTCGTAATCCCATCCGTCGGGCCGGGTGAGCCAGAGCCAGCCGACGCGGCCGGTCTCGCGCTCGGTCGAGTCGGCGGCGACCCGGGTGCGCAACTCGGCGTCGTGTTCGAGCACGACGACCACGGTGTCGATGGCCACCGGTGGCATGTGCCGGAACTTGAGCACCTGGGCGAGCGCGGCGGGCGCAGGTACGGGCGGGCGGGCCCGCGCACCGGCGCGCACCACGGCGAGCGTGCGCTCGACGACCGGCCGCAACAGGTCGCGTGGAACGCTGAGCTCGCTCAGCCTGCGACCTCGTCGGCCAAGGCGATCACCGACGAGCCGGTGCCGCACCACCGGCATTCGACCTGCTCGATGGTCTCGTCGAGCACGCGCTCGTCCTCGATGGAGAGGTCGCCACCCACGCTGTAGTGGTGAAAGGCGGTGGTGCGACGCGCGATGGTCACGTCGAAACGGGTGAGGTTGCCGCAGGCGGTGCAGCGATAGCGGGACGGCGACATGACCACAACTGTACCGACCCGCCCGCCGGGCATTCCACGAACATTCGTTCGACAAATCCTTGACTCACGAACATCCGTTCGAGTACCTCTGGTACATGCGATCCCCGACGCTTCCCCTTGGCTCGGCTCCGCGGTCCCTCGCACCGGCCACCACTCCCCTCGCCCGGGGCGTGCAACGCAGCTTCGACGACCTCGGCACACCCCTCGCCGAGGTCACATTCTGCGTGCTCGACCTCGAGACCACCGGCTCGTCGCCGAACGACTGCGCCATCACCGAGATCGGTGCGGTCAAGGTCCGCGGCGGCGAGTGCCTGGGCACGTTCCACACGCTCGTCAACCCCGGTTGCGCCGTGCCGCCCGAGATCACCGTGCTCACCGGCATCACCCAGGCCATGCTCTACCGGGCACCGCGCATCGAGAGCGTGCTGCCGTCGTTGCTCGAGTGGATGGGTGGCGCGGTGTTCGTCGGGCACAACGTGCGCTTCGACCAGTCGTTCCTCGACGCGGCGCTCGTGCGCACCGGCCGGGCGCGGCTCGCCAATCGCACCCTCGACACGTGCGCGCTGGCGCGTCGACTCGTGCGCGACGAGGTGCCCAACTGCAAGCTCGGGACGCTCGCCGACCGACTGCGGCTCCCGCACCGGCCGACCCACCGCGCCCTCGACGACGCGTGGGCCACGGTCGACCTGCTGCACCTGCTCCTCGAGCGCGTCGGCAGCCTCGGCGTCACCCACCTCGACGACCTGCTCGAGCTCCCGAAGGCCGCCGGCCACCCGCAGG
>JBKJKR010000403.1:0-2896 GCA_046597135.1 Acidimicrobiales bacterium
GGAACATCATCGTCACGGGCGCCAGCCGTGGCATCGGCGCGGCCATCGCCGAGCGACTTTGCGCCGAGGGCGCCAACGTCGCCATCGTGGCGCGCACGGTCGACAAGCACGACCACCTGGCGGGCAGCCTCAACGAGACCATGGAGCGGTGTGCGCGCTTCGGTACGCGCGTCGAGGCGGTGGCCGCCGACCTGGCCGACGCCGACAGCCGCGCCACGGTCGTGCCCCGCGCGCTCGAGCTGTTCGACGGACGCATCGATGTGCTCGTCAACAACGCGGCAGCCGCCATCTACCAGTCGCTCCTCACGTACCCGCTGAAGCGGCGGCGGCTCATGTTCGAGGTGAACGTGCACGCGCCTCTCGACCTCGCGCAGGCCGTCATCCCGGGCATGGCCGAGCGGGGTGAGGGGTGGATCCTCAACGTGTCGAGCGCATCCGCGAAGCACGCCGCCGGGCCGCCGTTCCGCACCGCTGGTCGCGCCCAGGAGATCGGGCTCTACGGCTCGACCAAGGCCGCGCTCAACCGCGAGACCAACGCACTGGCGGTCGAGACCCATCCGATGGGCATACGCGTCAACACCATCGAGCCGCGCGCCGCCGTCATGAGCGAAGGCGCCGAAGCGCTCGTGGGTGGTCTCGTCACCGACGACCAGATCGAGTCGATGGAAGCCATGGTCGAAGCGGCGATCGCGCTGTGCGACTGCCCGCTTGATCGCACCGGCCAGATCTGTTCGAGCCTCGACCTGCTCGACGAGCTCGCTCGCACCGTGATGACCCTCGACGGCACGGCGCCCTACCCGGGCGGCCAGCGGGTCTGGCGCAGCTGACCCGCCCGTTCCTTCCGCCGAGATCGCGCGTAGCCACAACTACGGTGGCTGAGCGCGATCTCGGCGATACTTGGTGGTGGGTTCGGACCAGGGGGTAGCGGTGAGCGCGTCGACCATCGATCAGATCGACATCTACGATCCGGACAACTACATCGACGCGCCGCCGCACGCCGCGTTCGAGCGCCTGCGGCGCGAGCATCCGGTGTGGCGCCAGGAGATGCCCGACGGCACCTGGTACTGGGCGGTCCTCAAGCACGCCGATGTCGTGCACGTGTCGAAGCACCCGTTGCTGTTCTCGGCGCAGACCGGAAGCGTGGTGCTCGAGGACGGCACCCCGGAGTCGCTCGCCAGCGCCGCCAACATGTTGTTGTCCATGGATCCGCCGCGCCACACCGTGTTCCGGCGCCCGATGGCACCGCAGTTCAAGCCCCGGGTGATCGCCGGCATGGAGCCCCGCATCCGCGCGATATGTCGCCAGATCATGGTCGAGGCGGCGCGCAAGGGCACCGTGGAGTTCGTGCACGAGGTCACCTCGAAGCTGCCGTCCCAGGTCATCGGGGAGCTCATGGGGCTACCGGCCGAGGACTGGGATCAGCTGCAGCAGTGGGCCGAGATGAACACCTCGAGCCAGGATCCCGACATCGGGGGCGACGCCGACTCCTCGTACCGCCAAGCCGGCAACGGCCTTTCCGAGATGGGCCTGTACGGGTACCAGTGGGCGCTGAAGCGTCGCAACGAGGAGCCGCGCGAAGACCTCACGTCGCTCATCCTCGACACCGAGTTCGCAGGCAAGTACATGAACGAGGCCGAGTTCGCCACGTTCTTCGTGCAACTCGTCACCGCCGGGAACGACACCACCAAATCGATGCTGTCAGGTGGGCTTGCCGCGCTGCTCGATCACCCCGATCAGCTCGCGGCGCTGCGGGCCGATCACACCAAGATCCCGGGTGCCGTCGAGGAGATCCTGCGGTGGGCCAACCCGCTGCACTACTTCCGTCGCACCCTCACCGCCGACACCGAGCTGCGCGGCGTCGAGATGAAGGCCGGCGACAAGGTGGCCATGATCTACACGTCGGCCAACCGCGACGAGGATGTCTTCGAGAACCCGCATGCGTTCGACATCAGCCGTGACCCCAACCCGCACCTGGCGTTCGGTGTGGCCGAGCACTTCTGTCTCGGTGTGCACCTCGCCCGGCTCGAGGGTCGGGTGTTCATCGAAGAGTTCCTGAAGACCTTCAGTCACTATCGGGTCATCGGTCAGCCCAAGCGCATCCGTTCGAACCTCAACAACGCGATGAAGGAACTGCACATGGAGCTCACGCTCGCGTGATCTCAGGCTTCGAGGTCGCGGAGGTCGGCGGGCACGTCGACGGCGTGCTGGCGCAGGATCTCGATGGTGATGATGTCGAGGGCCCGTTCGTGGGTGCAGGCGAGGACGACGAAGGCGGCGGAGCCGTCGTGGTGGGCCCGCAACCAGTTGCGCGCCGTGACACACCAGCGGTCACCCGGAACGAGGCCCGGGAAGTGGTACTGCGGGATCGGCGTGCTCAGGTCGTTGCCGATGGCGCGTTGGTGCGCCAGGAACTCGGCGGTGACAACGGCGCACACGGTGTGGCTACCGATGTCCTGTGGACCGGTGGAGCAGCATCCATCTCGGTAGAACCCGGTCATGGGATCGATGCCGCACGGTTCGAGCGGTCCGCCGAGGACGTTGCGATCGGTCACCGCACCAGTATCGCTCGATCGACGCCCGACGCGGCGAGCAGCAGGTCGGCGAGATCGTCGCGGAGGTCGAGGAAGCGTTCGTCGCGCTGCAGCCGCGGACCCCGATCGCGGCCGAACGGCACGTCGATCACCTCGGCCACGCGGCCGGGGCGTGGTGCCAGGACGTAGATGCGCTGCGCCAGGTAGATCGCTTCTTCGACGTCGTGGGTCACCATGACGATGGTGGTCCCGGTGCGCTTCCACACCGTGAGCAGGAAGTCCTGCATGGCTCGGCGGGTGTGCGCGTCGAGCGCACCGAACGGTTCGTCGAGCAGGAGCACGTCGGGCTCGGGGGCCAACGCGCG
>JBKJKR010000473.1:0-2830 GCA_046597135.1 Acidimicrobiales bacterium
ATCGAACGAGCCCGGATCTCGTTTTGCAGAGGCTGGGTCGAAGGCCCCGACGGTCCCGTGTTGACGTCGACCAAGACCAAACGCCCTCATACTGTCGACATCGATCCAGCCTCGTTCGCGGTTCTCGAAAACCTTCACCGGTCACTTGAAGTACCGCCGACACCGGACACATACCTGTTCACCGATGACGGCGGAGTCACTGCGTGGAAGCCGAACCGGGTAACGAAAGCCTTTGTCCACCATCGCCGCGCCGCCGGGCTTCGCCACTTTCGCCTGCACGATCTCCGCCATTTCATGGCCACCGAAATGCTGCAAGCTTCGGTGCCGATCGTCGTTGTGTCGCGACGTCTCGTTCACCGCCGAGTCTCTACAACGCTCGACAAGTACGCCCACGCGGTACCCGGCGCTGATGCCGACGCCAGCGCAACTCTGTCCAACCTCATCCGTACGGCGTGACCGCAGCGAGCGCGGACAGTCCCCGCGAGCGCAGTTGACTGAGGACCGAAATCGGACTCCAGTCGACAGTCCCTTCCCACCACTCCACGGGGCTCTGTCTTCGCCAGTCGCCGCCGCGTCTATTTCACCCGTCCGTTCGTCTGAGCGATCGTGCTGTCGCGAGCGCCACGGCGGTGGAGTCAGGTGGTTGAGCGAGTGACTGTGAGGCCGTGTTCGAGGAGGTGGTCGAGCTGGGTTCGTGCGGCGAAGGCAACGAGTTCGCGGGCGGTGGTGTTCGCTCCGGTGGTGTCGCCGATCGAGTGGCGGATCTGTGCTTCGGTGAGCAGGATTGCCCCGATCATCCCTGCCCAGGTGTCTGATCTACGCAGGGCGCGGTGGCGGGCGTCGGTGATCCAATCGAGCGCTCGTTCGGGTTCGCCGGCCTGGGCGTGATGGAGTGCGAGGACGCGTCCGCTCGCTCCCTCCCAGCACGGGTCTTCGAGTTGGCAACTCGTGGCGAAGATCTGCTCGAGTTCGCCCGTTGCCGTCGAAAGGGAGCGTTCGGTGAGGTGTGCTTCGGCCAGCGCGGTCATCGGCCAGGGCTCGAATGACATCCACTGCGTCTCGTGGACGACGTCGAGGCACTGCTGCAGCCAGTTTTGAGCATGCTTGATGCGCTGGTCCGAAAGGGCTGCCCATCCGCCGAGTCCGAGTGCCCAGCCTTCCCAGCGTCGATCCGCGACTGATCGAGCGGCTTCGATGGCCACTTCGTACTGCTCCAGTGCCTCATCGACGTGGCCCCAGTCGGCGAGGTTGAACGCGGAGACCGAGAGCAGACCCGGGAGCAGCGCCGGTGAGCTGTCCGCGAGTTGAAGTGCGACGGTCAACTGGCGTTGAGCCTCGGGGCGTCGCCCGGCGAGGGTGTCGACGTAGGCACGTTCGCGCAGCGCGGCGACGGCCACTTCGACGTCCCCCGAGGTCTGGGCAAGTTGCAACGCCTGTTCGAGCAGCACACTGCCTTCGTCATCGAATCCGCGCACGGCGTGCACCAGCGCGCTGCCGAGCTCCAGCAAGCATTGGCCGTGGAGTCGTGGGTCGCCCGCTGATTGGGCCTCGGCGCCGGCGCGTCGGAGACAGTCGATGCCTGCATCGACTGCGCCAGCTGACATCGCCGCCCGGCCTGAACGCAGCAAGCTCAAGGCGAGCGCTTGAGGGGAGACTCCTGGTGGTGCGGCGGCGACGTTGACACGAGCGGCGCTCCGCAACGCCGGTGTCGGCTCACACCCGAGTTCCGCTCGAAACAGCGACTCGACCGCAGTCACGTGCTCGAGGGCGGCGGTCGCGTGACCGGCTGCGACGAGCGCTCTTACGAGCAACACATGCGCTCCCTCGTCATATGGCGAGCGGCGCGCCGCCACTTCGGCCAGTTCGATCGCCAGGTCGTGCTGGTTGCGGGAGATCGCTGTGATGGTCGCATCACGGAGTTGGGCTGCGATTCGGGAGGAGACCTGTTGGCGAGCGACCAGCAGCCACGTCGAGAACTCCGGCCCGCACGGCGGATCGACCCCGTCGAGCAGATCCCCGTAGTCTGCTGTCTCGACCAGACCGTTTCGCAAGTGGTGCACGTCGACGTCGACCCAGTCCGGCATCTCTCGTCGGATGGGATCACCGGTGAGGACCTCGGCGCTGCCGATTGCCTTGCGGATACTGGCGAGACACCAACGCAACGACCCCAACGGATCGGCAGCTTCTGGAAAGAGCTCCGCGCTCAATTCCCGGCGGGTGAGCGGCCGATCGGCCAAGAGCACTCGGGCCAGCACCGCCCACGGCTTCTTGCCACGCAACTCGCGCAGTTTGCCGTCCGGGCCTTCGATGCGTGGGGGGCCGATCAGGCGGATGTGGAGCATCTCATCCAAGCCTGTCACACCTCCCGACGGTCCATGCTCGTGCCTCGCCCGAACATCCAAGTTGATCAGGGAGCCGTGTGCGGATCCGTGTGCGGCGACAACCACGTCGATCGACCCCGTCGTACGCAGGTGCACACGGTCAGCGACGATCGTTGTGCCCGACGCCGCTGATGGCGTCACAGTGGAAGAGGAGCATCACATGCCGCAGTTCATCATCGAGCGCAACATCGACGGAGCGAGCACGTTAAGTGCAGACGAACTGGCCGATATCGCGGCCAAGTCCAACGAAGTCGTTGCCGGACTCGGCGTTCCGTACAAGTGGATTACCAGCTACGTGGCCGGCGACAAGATCTACTGCGTCCACGAGACCGAGCACGCAGAGACGATCCGCGAACACGCCCGGTGCGGCGGGTTCCCGGCAGACATGGTCGTGGAGATCGCCGCCGTCATCGGACCCGACACCGGCCGCTGAACCACCCACTGACATT
>JBKJKR010000522.1:0-8234 GCA_046597135.1 Acidimicrobiales bacterium
ACGCATCTCCGAACATGGGCACTTCGTGATCCTCGACTACGCCGTGACGGTGCTCGACGATCGCGAGCCGCACGCGGCGAGTGACGCCTCGTCGGCCGCGTGGGTGCCGCTCGAGGACGTGTGCGAGCTACCCCTCGTCGACGGGCTCGCCGAGTTCCTGCACGACCACGGCATCCTGCGCACCATCGTCTGACGCGGAACCGCTCGACTCGCCAGCAGCGTCGTCGATCGAATCGGGCACCATCGACGCTGCTGTGGTCGGCTCAGCCGGTGCGTCCGTCGTCGATGCATCAGGGGTCGGCGCATCAGGGGTCGGCGCATCAGGGGTCGGAGCATCAGCGGTCGGCGCATCAGCGGTCGGCGCATCCGTCGAAGACGAAGCGGCCGGCCGCGCCGACGCGCCACGCGACGGCGCACCGAACGCCGCACCGGTGGTACGACGAGTCCGACCGCCGGGACCGCCAGGGCCACGACGCGGTGCAGCGGCCTCGGGAGTGACGCCGAACAGCTCGGCGATGTGGGGTACCCGCGAGCCGATTCGTGCGATCGTGGCCTTCAACTCGTCGCCCACCGTGGTGGGCACGCCCAACGGCCGAACGGCGAGCCGAACCGGCGAGAACGCGACGGCGTCGACGAGCGTGGCCCACCGATCCTGCGTGATGTCTGCGGTGAGTCCGGCGCTGGCTGCTGCGGCGAGGCGTTCGGAAAGATCGCCGGGCAGGGGAGCCCCGGCCTTCGGCGGCCGCGAGCTCAACCGTAGCGCGCGCACGGTACGACCGTCGCCGACGAGCTCGGTGAGCTCGGCCAACCACTTGGCGTGTTCGCCGTCGACGCGAGCGCTGAGCCCGTCGCGCAACTTCTGCGCCACGTCGCGCGCCTCGTCGTCGCGTCCGGCGGCATCGGCCGCCACGACCACCGTGCGCAGATCGCGCAGATCGATCTCGTCGATGCCGGCCAACGCAGCGTCGGCCTTGTCACGCCACTCGGCGGCCCGCAGGCGCGGCAGCAGCTGCTCGGCGAAGGCCAACAGGCTGTCGGCGCGCACCTCGGGCTGACCTTCGGCGCGTGCTGCTTCGTTCTGCTTCTCGATGGCCTGGCGCACGCCGGGGATGCCGCCGCGCAGCAGCTGTTCGGCGATCGGCTTCTGCTCTTCGGGCAGCTCGGCCAAGACCGCAACGCGATGCACGCGCCCAGGACGCAAACGCATCGGCTTCGGCACAGGAGGCGCAGCGGGACGTTCGCGTCGAGCCCGTTCGGGCCGTGCGCCGCCGTCGGGCCGCGAACCACCTTCGGGGCGCGGACCACGACGTTCGGGACGAGCGCCGCCCTCGGTGCGCGGCGGACGGTCGGGACGAGCGCCGCCTTCGGGACGCGCCGGTCGGTCGGGACGCGGCCCACGATCGCCACCAGGGCGCGCCGGTCGGTCGCCACGCGGCCCACCACGATCGCCGCCGGGGCGGTCGGAACGGGGGCCACGCGGACCGCGATCGCCACGATCGCCACGATCGCCGTCGCGCCGGCCACGCTTTTCGACGAGCGTGCTCGTGACGAGCTCCTCGTTGCGGCGCGTGCCGACGACCTCGATGAAGGTGGGTTCGGTGCGCTGGCGCTGCGACGGCAGCACGGCGACGACGCTCATGCCGTCGAGGTACTTCTCGATGTCGACCTTGAGGACGTCGCCGACCTTCGAGCCGCTCGGCAGCATGGAGCCGTCGACATCGCCTTTCGGTTGCTTGGCACCGGCTGCGCGCCAGGTCCAACTGCCGTCGGGGCGCGTGCTGGTGAGCTCGATGTCGATCCTGCGGGACATAGGGGTCCAAACCTACTGCCCGAACCCCCAAAACGGCGAGCCGGTAAACCCACGCGCACCACTCCTCCCATACCGCCGGAAATATTGGTTATGTAAGTTACGCTGCGGGACCGGAGGGCTCGTCCGATGGAGACCCGACGCGGCACCGAAAAGGCGGCAGACTTCGGGTATGCGTTCGCTGCGTGGACGATTGCTGGTCGCCGGGCCCACGCTCCGCGATCCGAACTTCTTCCGGACCGTGGTGCTGATGCTCGAACACGACGAGAACGGCGCGCTCGGGCTGGTGCTCAACCGTCCGACCGATTATCCGATCGCATCGGCGTTGCCCCCGTGGGCCGGCGCGGCCTCGGAGCCCGACGTCGTGTTCGTCGGGGGACCGATGGCCCCCGAGACGGCACTCGCACTCGGGCGACTCCGAGCCGGTGCGAACGAGGCCGCGGGCTGGTTGCGACTGTACGACTCGGTGGGGGTGGTCGACCTCGAGGCCACTCCCCTGCTGGCCGATGTGCGCGACGTGCGGATCTTCGCGGGCTACGCCGGGTGGTCGGCGGGCCAGCTCGAAGGCGAGCTGCACGAGAACGCATGGCTCGTGATCGACGCGTCGACGACCGACATGACCACGGCCCACCCGGACGACCTGTGGAGCACGGTGCTGCGCCGCCAACCCGGGACCCTGTCGTTTCTCGCGTCGTATCCCGACGAGCCGGCGTGGAACTGACGAGTGCTCAGGTGAGCTTGCGGTAGAGCACGTGCTCACCCAACGCGTATGCACGTCGCTCGTAGAAGCCCACCGCCGGGTGGTTGCCGGCCATGACCTCGACCCGGATCGCGTCGCAGTCGACGTCACGTGCGTGCTTGTCGGCCGCATCGAGCAACAGGTGGCCGACGCCGCGGCTGCGTTCGGCTGCGGTGACCACGATGGTGTGGATCTCGAGCACCCCGCGCTCGAACCCGAACGTGTCGTCGGCGCCGGGGGTTGGGTTCACCACCATGTAGCCGATCACCCGTTCGCCGTCGTCGCGTGCGATGAAATAGCGACCTTCCCCGGCGAGCAGCGCTTCGTACCTGGCGCGCCGACGCTGCCACGAGGTGGCCGGGTCCTCGACAAGGGGCCGGAAGCTGGCTTGTTGCTGATGGGTTGCGTGCAACTCGAGCCAGAGGTGCTCGACCTCGGCCAGGCCAGCGGGGTCTGCAGATGCGTCGTCGATCGTCAGCGGCATGCACGGATTCTCGCGCAGCGCCTGCTCGCGCGCCGCGGCTCGGTCAGTTGTCCCGAGGCCGGGGCTTCGGCGCCGTGAGCTCGATCACCAAACCGTCGGGGTCGGTGAGGCGCACGTTGTAGCTCACCGCCTCCTCGAAGATCGGGCCGATCGCGACGTCGGTGCCGAGCAGACGGTCGCGCATCGACTCGAGCGCCGACCGATCGGCGACCGCGAACGACAGGTGTTCGATCGCGCTCGACGAGAGCGTCTGCGCCTGCTCGTGCGTTGCGGTCTGCAGGCCGATGACGAACCGCGCCTCGGGGTGACGCAGCCCCACATAGGGGCCGGAGTCGATTGTTCCTTCGACGAACTGCTCGAGACCGAGAGCTGCGCGGTACCACGCAGCACTGGCGGCGACGTCACGGACCACGAGCTGCGTGTGCGAAAAGCCGAGGATCACGCCACCGAGCGTACCGAAGGGCCGGGTGGCCCGGCCCGTTTCGATGCGCGACGGCCTAGCGTGGTCACGCCCGGTCCGGAGCGTCTTGCGCACTCGCAGCACGGCCGACCGATGTGGCACGAGGCGTTTGGTGCGCCAACCGGAGGACCTGAACCGATGACCCCCGAAACCGACGACGGACCCGTGGGCTTCGCCGACTTGGGACTACGACCCGAACTGCTGCGCGCACTTGGCGACCTCGGGTACGAGGAGCCGACCCCCATCCAACGCGAATCGATCCCGCCGCTGCTCAGCGGGCGCGACCTGCTCGGCCAAGCCGCCACCGGAACCGGCAAGACGGCCGCGTTCGCGCTCCCCCTCTTGCAACGCCTCACGCGCGCCCAGCGCGGCACCGCCCCGACCGCACTCGTCCTGGTGCCCACCCGCGAGCTCGCGATGCAGGTCTCCGAAGCCGTGCACAAGTACGGCCGCGACCTCGGCGCACGCGTCGTGCCCATCTACGGCGGCCAGCCCATCGGCCGCCAGCTGCAGGCCCTCAGCCGTGGCGTCGACATCGTCGTCGCCACGCCCGGTCGCGCCATCGACCACATCCGCCGCGGCACGCTCGCACTCGACGCGGTCGAGGCCGTGGTGCTCGACGAGGCCGACGAGATGTTCGACATGGGCTTCGCCGAGGACATCGAACTGATCCTCGAGGCCACGCCGGCCACTCGCCAGACCGTGCTGTTCTCCGCCACCATGCCGTCGCGCGTCAGCGCGGTCGCGAAGCGCCACCTGCGCGACCCGATCCGCATCCACATCAAGGCTGTCCACCTCGAGGCCGGCGAATCGCCGCTCGTGCAGCAACGTGCATACGTCGTCCCACGGGCCTACAAGGCCGCGGCGCTCGGTCGCATCCTCGATGTCGAATCCCCCACTGCGGCCATTGTTTTCTGCCGCACCCGCACCGAGGTCGATCAGCTCACCGAGACGCTCAACGGGCGCGGCTACCGCGCCGAGGCTTTGCACGGCGGCATGAACCAGGAGACGCGCGACCGCGTCATGGCTCGCGTGCGCTCGACCACCACCGAACTGCTCGTCGCCACCGACGTCGCGGCCCGTGGTCTCGACATCGACCACCTGTCGCACGTCGTCAACTACGACGTGCCGTCGGCGCCCGATTCCTACGTGCACCGCATCGGCCGCGTCGGGCGCGCCGGGCGCGAGGGCGTGGCCATAACCCTCGCCGAGCCACGCGAACACCGACTGCTCCAGAACATCGAACGCATCACCAACCAGCGCATCTCCATCGAGAAGGTGCCGACGGTCGCCGACCTCCACGCACGCCGCATGGAGCTCACACGCGCCACGCTGCGCGAGAGCATCATCGGCGGCGACCTCGAGCGATACCGGGCAATCGTCGAATCGTTGTCCGACGAGTTCGACCTCGTGCAGGTCGCGCTCGCCGCCATCAAGCTCGCCCACGAGGCCGACGGTTCCGCAGACGACGACCGGAACGAGATCCCCGACGCCGCACCGCGACCATCCCGCGACGACGGCCCACGGCCCCGGGCGGGGCGACGCGAGGAACGCCAGGGCCGCGCCCCCGCCGGTGGCACCACGCGCATCTACATCGGCGCCGGACGAAGCGTCGGCATCCGTCCCCAGGATCTCGTCGGCGCCATCGCGAACGAGGCCGGGGTCAACGGCCGCCAGATCGGGGCCATCGAGATCGCCGAGCGCTTCTCGCTCGTCGAGGTTCCCGAGGACACCGCCGATCACGTCATCCGCTCGCTCAAGGGCACCACCATCAAGGGCAAGAAGCCCACGGTGCGCCGCGAGCGGTTCTGAGCACGCGAGCGGTTCTAGGCATTGCGCCGCTCTCGCACGTCGCCGAAGTACGCAGCGACCAGTGCGTTGAAGATGTCGGCCCGCTCCCACTGGAGGAAGTGGCCCGCGCCCGGGATCACCACCGGGCCGGTCCGGTCGCGGAACGCGATCTCGCAGCAGTGCACGAAGTCGGGCCCCACGACCTGATCGTCGGGCCCGTACATGATGAGCGTCGGCAGCTCCACCGCACGGCCCATCATCGGTGGTTCGCTCATGGCCCGCCCGTGCGCGAGCTGGTACACGGCCCACGAGGCCCGCAGATGTTCCTCATCGGCAAAGGGCTCGGTCATGAAGTCGACGTCCGCGTCGGTGAAGCCACCCGGTGATCCCCACAGGCGGTGTCCGTACATGCCGCCGATGTAGCGACGCCGCTTGGCCGGGGTGTCGAGCTCGGCAGCGAGGGCGTCGGGTGTCGCACCCTGCAGGTACCGGTAATCGCTCGTGGGGCCGTTGTTGATCGCGCGGATGTTCGCGAGGTCGATGCCGGCCTTGATGAACTCCTCGATGAGCATCGGTGGCACCGTGTTGAAGAACACGAGCTTGTCCGCGTACCCCGGGTAGCGGTTGACGAAGTCCACCAGCACCGCTCCCCCGACGTCACCGCCCACCACACCGATGTGTTCGTGGCCGCACACGTCGTGCACGAGCGCATACAGGTCGCGGCTGTAGGCCACGATGTCGTACTCGTCGCGCGCCGAGAGGTCACTGTCCCCGAAGCCGCGCAGGTCGGGCACGATCACTTCATAGCCGGCGGCCACCAGTGGCTCGATGTTGCGCCACCAGATGCGCTTCGTCTCGGGATAGCCGTGCACGAGCAGCAACGGGTAGCCGCCGATGCCCTCGCGCACGTAGGCGATCGACAGCCCGTCGCTCACCGTGTCGCGATGGATGACGAACGCGTCGGCAGCGGGGGTGGGCGGCTGAGCGGGCCGGAGTCGGGTGTCGTATTGCATCCGGCGAGTCTGCCCCAACAACGGTGCCGGCACCCGGACAGAACCCGCTTCCCCACCCGGCCACCTCTTGCAATCTACGAACATTCGTTCGATAATGAAACGATGTCGGCGCTCCCGCTCTCCCTGTTCGCCGTCGGCGAACCTGCGTTGGCGGCGCATGCACCGCTCACCCGCCATCACCTCGACCCGGCCTGTTGGATCGACTACGCGTCAGGCTGGCTCGAGGGCGCCGACGCGCTCCTCGAGGAGCTCGTGCGCCATCTGCCGTGGCGCCAGGGCCGCCGCTTGATGTGGGGTGAGTGGCTCGACGAGCCGCGACTCACCACGTCGGTCCGCCTGAACGAGGCCACTCCCCTGCTGCGCGCCATGGCCCGCGCGCTCGGCTTCGTCTACGGCGTTCCGTTCAAGTCGTGCTGGTGCAACTACTACCGCGATGGTCGACAGCGTCGCGTGGCACGCCGACCAAGAAGGAAAGGTCCGTCGCGATCCGCTCGTCGCGATCGTGTCGCTCGGCGGCCCGCGTCGTTTCGCCGTGCGACCGCGCGGTGGCGGCGTCCAACAACCGTTCGTGATGCACTCGGGCGACCTGTTGGTGATGGGTGGCGCCATGCAACATCGCTGGGAACACGCGGTGCCCAAGTGCGCGACAGGCGCGCCACGCCTCAGCGTCACGTTCCGCCACGGCTGACGCGCCCACGCCCTTCGTTCAGCGCGCTGGAGCACACACCGGGCTCAGACCGCCATCGCCGCGCGGACCTCGTCGAGCGAGTCCTCCCCGCCCTCACCCGTCCCCGTGATGCGACCCGACTCGAGCACGTAGTACGTGTCGGTCGAGCGAAGCGCGAAGCCGACGTGTTGCTCCACCAACAGCACGGTGAGATCACCGCGGCGGGTGAGCTCGACGATGACCTGTTCGATCTCCGCGACCACGTTGGGCTGGATGCCCTCGGTCGGCTCGTCGAGGATCAACAGTTGCGGCTTGCCGAGCAGGGTCCGCGCGATGGCGAGCTGTTGGCGTTGACCGCCCGACAGCAGGCCCGCTCGCCGGCTCAACAAACCGGTGAGTGCGGGGAACGTGTCGACCACTTCGTCGATCTCGGACTTCACCGTCGAGACCAGTTGGAGGTTCTCCATCGTGGTCATCTGCGGGAAGCAGAGCTGACCCTGGGGAACGTAGCCGAGTCCGTTGCGGACCCTGCGGTTGGGGCGAAGCTTGGTGACGTCCTCGCCGTTCAGCAGCACCTTCCCCGCCCGCACCGGGAGGAGTCCGACGGCGACCCGCAGGAGCGTGGTCTTGCCGGCGCCGTTGTGGCCCATGATCGCCGCGCCGCCGCCCTTGGGCACCGACAGGTCGACGTCGAACAGCACCATCGAGCGCCCGTAGCCCGCAGTCACACCGACCATCTCGAGCATTGCTTCAGCCATGCGCAGCCACCTCCGTCACCGTTCCCAGATAGACCTCTTGCACCTTCCGGTCGGCTTGGATCTCGGCGACGGTTCCCTCGGCAAGCACGGTGCCGGAGTGCATCACCGTCACGAAGTCGGCGTATCGGCGCATGAACTCCATGTCGTGCTCGATGATGACGATGGTCCGGTCGCCGACGATCCGCTTCAGGAGCTCACCGGTCTCCTCGCGCTCGACGGCGCTCATGCCCGCCACGGTCTCGTCGAGGAACATCACCTTCGCGTCCTGCACCAGCAGCATGCCGACCTCAAGCCATTGCTTCTGCCCGTGGGCCAGGATCCCGGCAGGTCGATGCGCCAGCGCAGTCAGACCGATCGTGTCCAGTGCCTGCTCGACGCTCTCGGGAACCTTGCGGCGCGCCAGCAGCAAGCGGCCCTTTCTCCGGTGCATCCCAGCTGCGATGTCGAGGTTCTGCAGCACGGTCAGCTTCTCGAACACCGACGCGGTCTGGAAGGTCCGACCGATCCCGAGGCGC
>JBKJKR010000603.1:0-16418 GCA_046597135.1 Acidimicrobiales bacterium
GCGCGTCCGCCCCGTCGGGGCCGCTCGCCGTATCTGGTAGCCGCAGACCCGAGCCGGGTGTTCGTTGGGTCATCGCGCCGCTTGGTACGGCAGAATCGCGCAATAAGGGTGCGGTCAATCGCCGGGCGCAGCTAGCGCCCAGGGTCGGGTTCGGCGACCTTGTTGGCGTCGATGGCGGCCAGGCCGTTGCGCCGCAGCTGGGCGTAGACGACGTACACCACGATGACGCCGGCGAACGCGCCGAGCGACACCCGCAGGCCGAACTGGTCACCGAGCAGGCCGCCACAGAACGCGCCGAGGGGCATGCCCGCGAGCAGGGCCATGAGGTACGCGGTCACCGCGCGGCCGCGATAGCTCTCGGCCACCTGGGCCTGCATCGACGTGTTGAGCGAGATGCCGGTCGCGGAATGGGCCATGCCCGAGACGAGGAAACCGAACAGCCCGACCGCGAGCGACGACGTGGCGATGGAGATGGTGATGCCGGCGGCGAACAGGGTGAGGCCGCCGCGCACCATGACCGAGCGTCGGATCTGATCGCCGAACAGCACGAGGACGAGCGACGAGACCAGCGCACCGAGGCCGTACATCGCGGTGAGCCAACCGAGCCCCGCGCCCTCGACCCCGAACTCTTCGCGCACGAGCCCGGCGGCGAGCTGCGCCATGGATTGGCCGAAAAAGGCGCCGACGAACGCGGTGAGCACGATGAGACGCAGTGCCCGGCGGTGCCACACGTAGGCCACACCTTCGGCGAGCTCGGTCTGCCACGCACGCCAGTGGGTGGGGCGGTGCCCTTGGCCGACCTTGACGAAGGACAGACCGACGATGACCACGACGAACGACAGTGCGTTCAACGTGAACGTAGTGGTGGCGCCCCACACCTCGAGCACGATGCCGGCGATGGCCGGACCGACGGCGCGTGCCGCGGTGAACCCGACCGAGTTCAGGCGCACCCCTTGCAGCAGCTGCTCGGGTGGTAGCAGCACCGCGGCGATGGACTGCGCCGCCGAATACTGGAAGCCGGCGCCGATGCCACCGAAGCCGACGAGCCCGATGATGAGCCACGGGCTCAGCACGTCGGCGTAGGCGCAGATCGTGAGCGCGATGGCCGACATGAGCTGCAAGACGTTGGCCCACATGAGCACCACGCGGCGACTGAAGCGGTCGGACAACGTGCCCGACACCGGGCTGATGAGCAGCGACGGGATCAGCGCGGCGACGGAGCCGAACCCCACCCAGCTGTTCGACTTGGTCAGCTCGTACAGCGTGAACGGCACCGTGATGCCCTGCATGAACGAGCCGGCGTTCGAGATGGTGGCCGACCAGAAGTAGATGGCGAAGTTGCGGTTCGCCAGCACCGCGCGACCGGACGTCCGGGTCGGCGCGGGAGCGATCATCGTCGCTCACGATAGGGCTGCCCCTGCTGAACATGCCGCCTCGGAGGCAGGCGCGCCACTCGTTGCGCGACACTGGTCCCATGAGTGCACCACTGGTTCTCGGATCCTCGCGTGGCCCCCAGATCGTCAAGGGCGCCGATGGCGTCGACGAACCCGGCTGGCTCGCACCGACCGTCGTGCTCGACGGGCAGGCCGAGAGCGCGCTGATGAGCCCGCCCGACTTCCCGCTGTGGCTCGTGCGGGGCACGTTGTCGGCGGGCGCAGCCCTCGAATGGACGCTGCCCCATGGCGACGAGGTCGTCTACGTGCTCGCCGGCGAGCTCGAACACGATGGTCGCGTGTGCCCCACCGGTGGCACGGTGGTCGTCGAGTCCGGGGTAGCGGCACGCGCCACCGCCATCGGCGAGACCCAGGTCCTGCACTTCGGTCCGGTCGATCCGACACCGCCGTCCGAGTTCGCCGGTGCGCCCGAACCCCACGGGCACAGCGTCCACGTGATCGGGCCGGGCGGCACCTACGCCGCGGTCGAGGAGCGTCGCGACACCCGCTACTACATGGACTCCACGTGCCCCACGTGCCGGGCCACGTTGCTCTACACCGGTCGCTCCGACCCGTATGAGTCGAACGCGCACAGCCACTCGGCCGACGAGATCATCTACGTCGTGCACGGCGACCTGCAGCTCGGCGCATACGCACTGGGGACCGGCGACACCTTGTCGGTGGCGAAGGACGTTCGCTACAAGTTCCGCACCGAGGGTGCGTTCTTGTTCCTCAACTACCGCAGCGACGGTTCACGCCAGACCATCGACCGCGACAAGCCGCCCATCATCGAGGGTGGTGCGGTGCACGGGTTCACGCCGGTGATGGATCTGCGCTGATCACCAGGTCGGGCCCGCCTTCGATCGGCGGCGCCTCGATCGGCAGCGGTTCGATCGGCTGCGGGTTCCACACGTCGGCGCGCACGGCGAGGAAGGCCGTGGCGAGGGTGAGCACCAGCATCGATCCGGCCGACGTGAACCACAGCGCTTTCGCGCCCCACACGTCGTAGATCGGCGCGCCGATCAACGCGGCCAGGCCGGTCATGAGGCTGGCCGTCGCGCCGTAGATGCCCTGGCCGGTGCCGATCAGCGCGCTCGGCGCGGCGTGGGCCATGGCCGACGCGCCCGCCGGCGTGGTCGCCGTATCGAACACCGAGCGGATGACGCCGAACACCGTGATGCCGATTGCGGTCTCGACGATGCCGAACATCGCGATGCAGGGCACCGTGCACAACATCGAGACGACCGCGGTGCGATACGCACCGAACCGGTCGGCGACGCGCCCGCCGTACCAGGCGAGGAACACGTACGGCAGCGCGAAGCTGGCGAGCGTGAGCCCGAGCGCGGTGTCGCTCGCGCCGATGTCGTCGAGCTGCTTCGCGATGACCGGTTCGAACGCCCCGATCGACAGGTTCGCGGCGGCGCCGATGAGCAGCGCGGCGCGCGCGCCGGGGAGAGCGAGGACCGATCGGATCGCGCCTTTGTTGCTGCCTGCGGCGCTGACCGCGACCTGATCGCGCACCCGCAGCGAAAGACCGGCGAGCACCAGCAGCACGACCGGTGCGAGGAACGGCAGGCGTAGGCCGCCGGCGGCGTAGATGGCGATGGCGAGCGGCGGGCCGATGACGAACCCGCCCACCTCGACCGCGACCATCATGCCGAGGCGTTCGCCGGCGCGGCCGGGGTCGCGTGCGACGACGGTACGTCGCGCCGCCGGGGTGAACATGCCCCCGCCGAAGCCGACGACCGCTCGAGCCAGCGCGAACTGCCACAACTCCGTCGCGAAGCTGAACCACAAGAACCCGGCGCACATCGCGGTGATGCCGATGCGCATGATGAGCAGCGCGTGGCCGCGATCCGCGAAGCGCGCGAACGTGAGCTGGGCGGTCACCGAGCACAGCACGCTCGTGGCGGTGACGAGCCCGAGTCCCCAGGTGGGGAGGCCGTACTTGTCCTGCAGCTTCGGCAGCAGCGCGAACACCGCGGCGAAGCCGAGCATGTTGCACGCCGACACGCACACGATGCTGACGAGCGTCAGGTCAGGACGTGCCCGCGTCGCCCCCATGACATCTTGCACACTGCATGCTTAGCAGCGTTGCGTCGTTACTGCTGTTGCTGTGCGGCCTCTTGGCGGCGGCGTGACTCGACCACCCGCGGGGTGGGCGGTTGCACGGCGGTGGGGACCCGCGTGACGTCCATGCGGCGGATCTCGACGCTGGAGTCGACGTGGGGGATGGCGTTGCCCGAGTAGAGCCCGCGCATCGGTGGGACGTCGTCGTAGTCGCGGCCGTGGCCGATCTTGACGTGGCGGGACGCGACTTCGGTGCGGTTGGTCGGGTCGAGCGGGAACCAGCCGAAACCGGGGATGGCCGCTTCGAACCAGGCATGGGTCTGCACCCGGGCTACTTCGCCGTCGTCGACCGCCTCGCCGGTGGCGTCGTTGCGGGTGAACAGGTAGCCCGACACGTAGCGCGCGGGAATGCCGACGCAGCGACACAAGGCGACGGCGAGGTGGGCGTAGTCCTGGCATACGCCCTTGCCGCACTCGAGCAGCTTCTCGACCTCGATGCCGATGGTGGTGGAACCGGGCACATAGCTGAGCCGGGCACCGACGAGCCCGTGGAGCGCGAGCACGGTGCGCACCACGTCGGGGCCGTTGAGCTCGGCGAGTCGGTTGGCCTGCGCGCGGATGCCCGCACCCCACTCGGTGTGGCGCGTGGGCGCGAGGTACTCGGAGTTCAGATCGAGGAACGCCGGGTCGCGGAGGTCGTCGAAGGTGGGCATCGCGACGATCGGGCGGCGGCGACCGGTTTCGACCGCGGCCTCGGCGATGACCTCGAACACGTCGTGGGGTTCGCGCACGCCGATGGCGTCGACGCGGGTGCCCCAGTAGTCGGTGTATGCGAGTGCACGGGCCGACGGGGAGACCGTTACGCGATACGCGATCAACTGCTGACGGTCGTCGCTGGTCGGGCAGGCACGGAGCTCGTTGTGGGACTCGCGGATCAGCTCGTCGTAGGTGAATGTGGTGCGATAGCGGACATCGAGGCGCATCAGCCGTTCCCCCTTCCTTTCACGATCCGGTTCACACGAGCGCTTCGCCGGGGAGCACGAACTGCGAATGCAGCGGGAACTCGTGGCCCACTCGGAAGTACTGGCTGCCGACGACGTCGGCAACTTCGCACATGTTCGTCTGCAACTCGTCAAGGGCCTCGCACAATCCGCCGGCGATGAGCTCGTTGATGTCGGCGAACTCGAGCTCGCTGCGAATGCGGCCGAGCAGTCGGCGGGCCCGGTTGCGGGCGCCGCTCGACATGACGATGCTGCCGAGTGAGTGCTCGGCGCGCTGCAGGCAGAAGAGGACGCTGCGAGGGAACGAGGGTGATTGCATCAAGAACGCGGCCACGTGCGTGGGGCTGGTCGAAGACTGGAACGAGCGTCGATACGCCTCGAGCGCCGACGCGGAACGAAGGGTGAGCAACAACGCGTCGTAGTGGTCGTGGCTGAGGGTCGGGTAGTTGACGTTGAGGAGCCGGCAGGTGACGAGCGCGCGCTCGATCATCCACCCGAGGCGGAGGAACGAGTAGCCCTCGTCGCGCGGCATCGACTGGGCCGCGATGCCGCCGAGGGTCTGGCAGCGCACCTTGACCATCTCGTAGAGCACGTACGGCTCGCCGGAGAGGTCGGCCCACAGGTTGCGAGCCTGGAGGTCGAGGTGGAAGCGGTTGACGCTCTCCCACATCTCGGTGGGCAGGTGCTCGCGGACGGTGCGGAAGTTCTCGCGGGCCGACGCGACGGCCGACACGATCGAGCCCGGGTTCTTGCGATCGAGCACGAGGAACTCGGACACCGATGCCTCGTCGAGGGGCCGTTCGAGCACGGCGTACTCGGGGCCGGCCTGGAGGATGTCGACCACGGCGGCCCAGGAGTTGCGTGTCTCGTCGCCGGCCACCTGGAGCGAGCCTTGGTAGGTGACGTCGAGCAGGCGAGCGGTGTCCTCGGCGCGTTCGAGGTAGCGGCCGGCCCAAAAGAGGCTCTCGGCGTGACGAGCGAGCATCAGACCATCTCCTCGGTGAGCTGGTCGTCGGGTTCGTCCTCGGTCTCGACCGGGTGGCCCATGGGCGCGAGCACCCAGGTGTCCTTCGAACCGCCGCCCTGGGACGAGTTCACGACCAACGAGCCCTTGCGCATGGCGACCCGGGTGAGCCCGCCGGGGATGACCTCGACGCGTTCGCCGGTGAGCACGAACGGCCGGAGGTCGATGTGGCGGCCTTCGATGACGTCGTCACAGAAGCTCGGCAGCCGCGACAACGAGACAACTTCTTGTGCGATGTAGTTGCGGGGGTCGGCTTCGATGTTGCGCCGCACTTCGTCGAGCTCTTCGGCGGTGGCCTTGGGGCCGATGACGATGCCGTAGCCACCCGATTCGGCGACCGGTTTCACGACGAGCTGGTCGAGCCGATCGAGCACGTGCTGACGCTGGTCGGGATCCCACAGAAGATAGGTCTCGGCGTTGGGCAGCAGCGCTTCTTCGCCGAGGTAGTACTTGATGAGCGCGGGCACATACGCGTAGACGGCCTTGTCGTCGCCGACCCCGTTGCCGACGGCGTTCGCGATCGAGATGGTGCCGGCGCGGTTGGCGGCCATGATGCCGGGCACGCCGAGGGTGGAGTCGCTGCGGAACACCACAGGGTCGAGGAACGAATCGTCGATGCGCCGGTAGAGCACGTCGACGCGTTGCAGGCCGCTGGTGGTGCGCATGTAGACGACGTGATCGTCGACGACGAGGTCGCGGCCTTCGACGAGCTCGACCCCCATCTGCCGGGCCAGGAACGCGTGCTCGAAGTAGGCGCTGTTGTAGACGCCGGGCGTGAGCACCGCGACCGTGGGGCTGTCGCCGGCCGCGGGCGGCGCCATGTTGCGCAGCGCGCGCAGGAGCGCGCGGCCGTAGTGGTCGACCGGCCTGACGCGGTGGGCGCGGAACGCCGCGGGGAGGATCTTCATCATCGCGGCGCGGTTCTCGAGCACGTAGCTGATGCCGCTGGGGTTGCGGATGTTGTCCTCGAGCACCCGGTAGATGCCGTTGCGGTCGCGCACGAGATCGATGCCCGCCACGAGGCAGCGCGCCCCGTTCGGCACGGGGATGTTGACCGCCTCGCGTTCGAACCCGGTGGACGAGGTGATGAGCCAGCGCGGGATGATGCCATCGTTGATCGCGGCCTGCTCGCCGACGTAGATGTCGTCGAGGAACCGGTTCAGCGCGGTGACCCGCTGGGCGAGGCCACGTTCGACGATGGCCCATTCGCTGGCCGGGATGATGCGGGGGAACAGGTCCATCGGCCAGGTGCGTTCGATGCCCTGTTCTTCGCCGTACACCGTGAAGGTGATGCCGCGAGCCTTGAACACGTCCTCGCCGAGCTGGCGGCGATGGGCCATGTCCTCCTCGCCGAAGCTGTTGAAGCGTTCGACGAGCTGCTGGTAGTGGCTCCGTGGTGTGCCGTCTGCTTCGAACGTCTCGTCGAAGAAGTCGTCGACCAGATAGCCATCGAAGAACTCGTTCGTCACGGGCATGTTCTACGACATCTGTCGCGGACATGACGGACGGAAACAGGCGCTTTACGACTCGTTCACCTGAGCGCAGCAAAGGTGACAGAAAGACGTCAGGTTTCGGTGGTCGACTCGTGGACGACCGGCGCGAGGTCGTCGGACAACTTGCCCAAGAGGCGGAGCAACGAGACCCGGTCGTCAGGTGACCAGTCGGCCATGAGCCCGGCGAGCGTCTCCTGCCAGGCGGACCGTGCGCTGCTGATGGTCTTGTTGCCGAGCGCCGTGACGACGATGCGGGCCGCCCGTCCGTCGGTCGGGTCGGTCTCGCGCTGCACGAGGCCGCGTTCGACCAGCGCGGCGAGCTGGCGGCTCAACGTGGACTGGTCGACCGCGACCGACTCGAGGAGGTCGGCCGCCCGCGTGGGGCCGCGGTCGTGCAGCAGGTTCAAGAGCAGGTACAACCGGCTGTCACCCGCGGTGCCGGCACCCATGCGCTCGGTGAGTCGAGGGTTCCGCGCCAGGCGGATCACGGCGGTGAGCTTTGTGTCGAGTTGGCGGAAGTACTCGTCGTCGTGGGGTTCGGACACGGCGAGATTGTAGAGGGTGCGCGTCGGCGAGTGAAACCTGTCACTCTCGACGAGCCGGGAGATTACCAAAGCGCACGCTCGGAATTGTTCTCACGTTCCGCGGCTGGCGGTCGATGTCAAGCGAATGGAACGTGACGAGTTGCGCGCGCCCACGCGCTCGGTGATCGAGGAGATCGCGCCCCTGCCGACGCGTGAACGCTCGGCGCCCGCGCCTCGTTACGCGGCCCCCTCGTTCGGTGGGCGTGTGTTCTGTGTCGAGCGGTTGGCGTCCGCTCCCTGCCCGATGGTGACCCTCGCCGTCGGGATGACCTGCTTCGTGCTCGGCCTGTCGGTGATCTGGAAGGGCGATGCGTCCGAGACGGCTGCAGGTTTCTGGCCGCCCGCGGGCGCCGCCCTCGTGGCCTTGATGATCGTGCCGACCCGGCGTTGGGGCTGGGTCTTCGGCGGGGTCATCTTTCCGACCGCCTTCGGCTGGACCATCGGGCTCATGCCCGCCGTGTCCGCCGTGTGGTGGGCCGCGGGCAACTGTGTCGAACCGGCCATTGCCGCTCTGGCGATCCGCTGGTTCCTCGGCTCGCGGTGGTGGACGAGCGGACGAGCCCTCGCGTTCTTCGTGGCCGTCGCCGTGATCGGGGCTCCGGTGGCGGGCGGCGCGGTCGGCGCCATCGGCACCGTCGCCGGATATCGAGAACGATGGTCGGACGTCTGGCTCGAATGGGCGCTCGGCGATGGTATGGGCGTGCTGGTCATCGCCCCGCTCGTGCTCAGCTACTCCCAACGGGTTCTCGCTCGGCGCACCCATCGGGAGCGGATCGCGCTCGCCCTCCTCGTGGCCGCGTCCACGGGCCTGGGGTTTGCCGACATCGGTGCCAACGGCGCCGCGCTCTTGCCGTACCTGATGTTGGTCCTCCTGATCTGGGCCGGCATGCGCTTCGGTTCGCGGTCGGTGGCTGCGGCAGGTTTCGTCGTGGCACTCGGCGCGAACATCGCCACCTCCGTCGGCCTCGGACCGTTCTCGGCGGCCGAACGCTCGGCCGATCTGATCACGTTGCAGATCTTCCTCGCCATCGCGCTGATCACGAGCTTCGTCGTCGCGTCGATGGCCAGCGATCTCGCCGATCACAACCAGGTGAGCCTGCTGCTCACCCATCAGGCGACCCACGATGCACTCACCGGGCTGCCCAACCGGATCCTGTTCTACCAACGACTCGAGGCGGCGCTCTTGGCGCCCAAGCGGCCGGGTGGCCACGTTGCGGTGCTGATGGTCGACCTCGACGATTTCAAGAAGATCAACGACCGCCACGGACACCCGACGGGTGATCGCGCACTCCGGGCTGCGGCCGACCTGCTGTCGGCCGGCGTGCGGTCGGAGGCAATGGTCGCTCGTGTGGGTGGCGACGAGTTCGCCGTGCTGATCGAAGGACTGACGGACCGGGAGGAGGCGACCGCGGTCGCCACGGAACTGGTGCAGGTGTTCGCCCGCCAGATCGACGTGGGCGCGAGCTTGCATCAACTGGGCGCCAGCGCCGGCATAGCGATCGTCGGCCCTGGCGACCCGATTGCGGCAGGCGATCTGGTGCGCCGGGCGGACATCGCGTTGTACCACGTGAAGCGCACGCCGGGCTTGAGGATCGCGCTTTTCGATGACTCGATCGAGGCGGAGACGCGGCGTACGGTGGAGATCGCCGAGGAGCTCCGTGAGGCGGTCGAGCGTGGTGAGATGCGGGTGGAGTTCCAACCCGTGATCTCGCTGGCGAACGGCCGCGTCTCGGAGTTCGAGGCGCTCGTCCGTTGGACCAACCGGCGGTTCGGGGTCGTTGCGCCCGACGAGTTCGTCCGGATCGCCGAGGACAGCGGACTCGTGGGCCGGTTGGGTGACTGGGTGCTCGAGATCGCGTGCGCGCAGCTTGCCGACTGGCGGTCCCGGCCGGCCGGTGTCGACACGCGCGTGTCCGTGAACGTGTCGGCCCGGCAGCTGTCAGACGTCGGGTTCCCACAACGTGTCCGGCGAATCCTCGCCGCCGCGCGGGTCCCGGCCGACGCTCTGACACTCGAGATCACCGAGACGGCGGTCATGGACGACGTCCAGGTTTCGGGCCGCGTGCTGGCCGACCTGCGCGACACGGGAATTCGATTGTCGATGGACGATTTCGGCACCGGCTACTCGTCGATGAGCAACCTGCGGCGCACGCCCCTGCACGTGCTGAAGATCGACCGGAGCTTCGTAGACGGGCTGGGAGTGGTCGCGACCGACACCGCCATCGTGCAGGCGACCATCAGTCTCGGGCACAGCTTCGGGCTCTCCGTGGTGGCCGAAGGGGTCGAGACGATCACGCAGCTACAGCAGCTCATCGCTCTGGGCTGCGACTACGGCCAGGGGTTCCTGTGGAGCGCCGCGCTCGACGCGGGCGCCGCCGGGAGATTCCTGGGGCGGATCTACGACCTGCCGGAGGCTGCCGAACCGTTGAACGGGGCGGAGAACCGGCTCGCACCGAACTGACCCGTCGGCACGGGTCAGTTGCGCACGGCGCGCCACAGCCGGCGTGGCGGGCCGAACACGACGGCGTTGCGCGCGGTTCGCAGGGCGTGCAACGGTCCGCTCGTCGGGGTGCGCTGGTAACAGGTCGATGCGCCCCACTCGAAGTGCCGCTTCTGCACGAACCCGGCGTCCTGCAAGGACCGCCGCAAGGGCAGGTCGTCGTCGTACAACCGGGAGTCGGTGCCGGTCCGTTCGTTGGTGTCGATGTCGGCGTACAGGTACCCGTCCGCGCGCAACGAGCGGTGGAGCGTGCGGGCCGTGGCGCCGACGTCGGGCACGTGGGCCATGGTCTGGATCGCTACGACGACGTCGTAGCTGTCGGCCGGCGGATCCTCATGGCGAAGGTCGACGAACCCGGCCGGCACCTGACGGACCTCGCAGCGATAGCGGGCGAAGTCGAGCAAGGGCGATGAGATGTCCGCCAGGCTCACCTGGTAGCCGAGCTGGTGGAACATCAGCGCCGTACTGGCCACCCCGGCGCCGAAGTCGAGCACTGCGCCGCGCTCGAGCCGCGTCGAAAGGTCGTTGGCGATCATCGCAGCGGCCGGCCACGCGTACCCCTCGGCCTGGAGGTACGAGTACCACAGCAGGCCCGGTACCCACGAGTGGTTGCGTTGGTAGAACTCCTTCAGCTGCTCGGCCGTCGGATTGGCCGGCAGGTCACCCCACTGCTCGGCGTCCTGCGCCTTCGAGGCCCGCGCGAGCTCCGCGCACTCCGCGGGATCGCGCCCCAGGTACTCCGCCAGATCGCCCAGCACCGACTCGCGAACATCGCGACAGCCGGGACGCCGTAGGCCCTCGCGGAACGCTTCCATCGCCGGGCTGTCGTACGCCGCCTTCCAGTCGGCCGGCCAGTCGTCGCGATTCGGGGGTGGCGTGCCGGAATCGGCAGGATCGAGATTCAAAGGGGCCGTCATTGCCTCAAGTATCTCAAATTGAGCTCATGGTGGTCGTGAGTCAATCGAACCAGAATCCGAGGGTTTCCGACCTACCCGCCAACGTTCGAGCACCGTGGCGAGGTCGAGCGGCATCAACGTCGACGGCGGTCCCGAGGTGGTTTGCCGGCGCCCGGCAGACCGTCGAACTCGCCGCGTTCGATGCCCTCGCGGATCTTGCGCTCGGTCCACGACTCCCAGCTGACGCCCGGCGGTTTGCGGCCGGTCATGGCGCAACCGTGGCCGCCTCGCCGGCTGGTCGCGGACGCGACGCGGGAGCCGGCCGGTCGATGGCCACCGCGGCGCACACGGCTGCGGCGACGAAGGTGAGTACGGCGGAGATGATCCACATCGCCGGGAAGCGGCCCACATCGCCCAGGGCGGTCGCGCCGAGCACGGTGATCATGAAGGCCACGCCGATCGTGCTGCCGATGTTCTGCAGCGTCTGGCTGAGGCTCGTGGCCGCGGCCAGTGCATCGGTGGGCAGCGTGGCCAGGCTCACCGCGAGCATCGAGCCCCACAACATGCCCGAGCCGATGCCCAGGGTGAAGATGCCGGCGAGCCAGCTGCCGGGCGCGGGAGAAGGTCCTATGCCGATAGCCAACCACACGGTGCCCGTGGCCCACAGGGCGCCCCCGCAGAGCAGCACCAGTCGAAACCCAACGCGTGCAGCTACCCGGTTCGACACCACCGACATCACGGCGGTCGACGCGAAGATCGGCGTGGTGAGCAGGCCGGCGCGCTGGATCGAGTAGTCCCACACGTCGGTGAGGAAGAGCACGCTCGTGAGCAGGAACCCGAAGAAGCTGACCGACAACAGGAGCAGCGCGGTGTTGCCGACGCCGAACCGGATGTCGCGGAACAGTGCCAGCTCGAGCAGTGGGCGGGGATGGTTCACCGAGCGCCGCACCACGCCGACCAACAGCGCGAGACCGGCGACGAGCGAGGCGAGCGTCCGCGGATCACCCCACCCCCACGCCGGCGATTGCACGAGTGCGAGCACGGCCAAGCCGACGCCGCCGGTGAGCAGCACCGAGCTCGCGGCGTCGGGCAGCCGCAGCGTGGAGCGGACGGGGACGTCCTTGACGATCGACGCGACGACGACGAACGCGGCGAGCCCCAGCGGGAGGTTCAACCAGAACGCCCATCGCCAACTGCCGGCGTCGATGAGAAACCCGCCGAGCGAAGGGCCGGCCGCGGCACCCACCGCACCGACCGCGGCCTGCGACGTGATGGCCAACCCGCGCTTCGCGAGCGGGAACTCGCGGTAGAGGATCGCCGCGCCGCTCGGGATGATCAACGACGAACCGAGGGCCTGGCCGGTGCGGCACGCGATGAGCAGTGCAACACCGGGTGACAGCGCCGCGGCGATCGACGACAGCGTGAAGAGGCCGGTGCCGGTGAGGAGCGCAAGCTTGTCGCCCCAGCGCCGCGCGAGCGCCGCGCCGAGCACCAACGTCGACGCACCGACGATGGTGAAGATGTTCAGCGCCCACGACAGCGTGGCCGATGACGCCTCGGGAAAGTCGCGCTCGAGGTCGGGGAAGACCACGAACGCCATGGAGAGCGTCATCGCCATCTGGAAGTTGGTGAAACCCACGGCTGCGAGCACGGTCCAGGCCCGGCGCATCGACGGGAACTCGGTCTGCGCGGTGGTCATCAGCGCGAAACGATACGCACCCGCCGGCTTCGGTGCGCGAAAGTGGCGTCGTGGAGGGCGTGCGGATCGACGTTTGGCTGTGGTCGGTGCGACTCACACCCACGCGCTCGGTGGCCACTGACCTGTGCCGCTCCGAGCGCGTCACGATCAACGGGGCAAAGGCCAAGGCTGCGACGGCGGTGAACGTGGGCGACCGCATCGAGGCGCGCATCGCGAAGCGCGAGCGCATCGTCGAGGTAGTGCAGGTGATCAACAAGCGGGTCAGCGCGCCTATCGCGGCGACGTGCTTCGTCGATCACAGCCCGCTCGTGGTGGTGGGCGTAGAGCCGCCGTTGCGACGTGACCGCGGCGCGGGCCGGCCCACCAAGCGCGACCGTCGCGAGATAGAGCGACTCCAAGGCCGATGAACGTGCTCGCCGACGGGTGTTGGCTCAGCGGTTGGCCGAGGCGACGGCTTCGGCTGGCGTTGGAGTCGCTCTATCTCGCCCTGCTGGGCAGTACCGCCGTTCAGCTGCCGTGGAGTGCGTCGGTGGCGACGTGGGACCGGTCGACGCCGTCGACCAGGAACGCGATGCTGCGGGTGTTGCGGGTGCGCAGCGGGATGATTGCTCGGTACGCCGGGGAGTCGTACCACTCCTCGGCGTTTCGGCGATCGGGGAACTCGATGACGACGGCGGAATGAGTGCTCAGCCGATGCCGAGAGGGACTTCGCCCTCGACGGTGCAGCGCCGCAGCTTGCGATGTCGGGGGTAGTGGTCGGGCAGCGCCATGTGCATCGTGCGCCGTTCGTCCCACAGCACGAGGTCGTTCACCGACCACCGCCAGCGGCACTGGAACCGGGGTTGGGTCGCGTGGTCCATCACGAAGCGGAGGATGGCTGCGCTCTCCTCGGCGGTCATGCCGACCACGCTGTCCATCCAGTAGCCGGCGAGGAACAGGCACAGCCGGCCGTTGTCCGCGTTGCGGCGCACCAATGGGTGCTCGACCCCTTGCGCGTACTCACGTCGGAACGCATTGCCGGCGTCCTCGTCGACGAGCTTCACCAGTCGGTTCATGCCGCCCGCTTCCACCTTGTGCAGCACGCGCAACGTCGACAACAACTCCTTCATGGCCGGCGACAGCGCGTCGTACGCGCCGGCGGTGTCGGCCCACACGGTGTCGCCACCTGCGTCGGGAACGATCTTGGCCGAGAGCATCCCGAACTTCGGCGGCCGCGGCTCCCAGGGCACGTCGGTGTGCCAACGCGTGGCCTTCGGCGGGCTGGCCTCGGTGTCCTCGACCCATTCGAGCGGGATGTCCTGGCCGGCAAGACGGAACACCGGGTACACGTGCAGCGCGCCCCATCGGCGAGCGAGCGCGAGTTGCTGGGCGTCGTCCAACTGCTGGTCGCGCAGCACGACTACACCGTGGTGCACCACCGCGTCGTGCAGCGCTGCGTACTCGGCGTCGCTCACCTGGCCGGTGAGGTCGAAGCCGTCGAGCACTGCGCCGAAGCCTGCGGTCAGCGGCTCGACATCGAACATCACGTTTGCTGCCATGGGGCCACAGTATCGACGGGCCTCGGCCACCGCCGTCCGTAGCATGGGGCGATGAGCGAACGCGTCGGTGAGGCGATGGTCGTGTCGGTGAACGTCGGGCCGCAGCGCGAGGTGTCGTGGCACGGACGCTTGGTGACCACCGCCATCTGGAAGGAACCGGTTGCGGGGCCGGTGCAGGTCGAAGGCGTGAACCTGCACGGTGATGACCAGGCCGATCGGCGCGTGCACGGCGGACCTGACAAGGCGGTGTACGCATATTCGGTGGAGGACTACACGTGGTGGGGTGCCAGCCGCGGGCCGTTGGCACCCGGCACGTTCGGCGAGAACCTCACCACCATCGGCATCGATTGCAATGCCTGCGTGATCGGCGACCGGTGGCGGGTCGGCACCACGTTGCTCGAGGTAGCGCAACCGCGCATGCCTTGCTTCAAGCTCGCGCTGCGCATGGGCGACGACTCGTTCACCGGCACCTTCGAGGAGGCGGGGCGTCTGGGCGTCTATCTGCGCATCATCGCGGGTGGTGTCATAGAGGCCGGCGACTCGATCGGGGTAGATCCGACGGTACAACCCGCGACGAGCATCGTCGCGCTCTTGTCCGGCGAGCTCGACGACGACGAACTGCGTCGCGTGATCGACGACCCGCGTGTGCCTGCCGTGTGGCAACGCTCGGCGCTGCGCGCGCTGCGGGGCTGAACCGCGGTTTCAGCGCTGTATCGGCGTGGCGTCGCCGAGGCAGCGCACCTGGTTGCCGTCGAAGCGGTAGGCCACACCCGGGTTGCGCAGGCCGTCGGTCTGGCCGAGCCGCATGATGTCGGCGCGGATGCCCGACGAATCGACTTCGAGGATGCCGACGGTGCCGAGGCGGGTGGAGTACAGGTGCGGATGCACCGCGCTGCCGGTGTTGATCTGCAGCACGCCTTCGCGAAAGTCCATCCGCTCGAAGTGCGTGTGGCCGGTGACCATGACATCGGCGTAGCGGCCGCCCAGGTAGGTCTTGCGCAGCTGTTCGATCGGCTCGTGCTCGGGTTCCATGTCGTGCACCATCGCGAGGCGAAAGCCGTCGACCTCGAGCCATTGTGTCTGCTTGAGCCGCGGGTCGTTCCAGCCGTTGTCGTTGTTGCCCTTGGCCGCGAAGGTCGGTGCGATCTCCTCGAGCTCGTCGAGCACGGATGCCCACACGATGTCGCCGCCGTGCCAGATCAGGTCGACGTCGGCGAACGCGACGCGCACCTCCGGCCACAGCCGCTTGCACGAAGCGGGCATGTGCGTATCGGTGATCAGGCCGATTCGCATTGGCTCATGACACCACAACAGTCTTGATGTTGACGAACTCGCGGATGCCGAAGCTGCCGAGCTCGCGGCCGATGCCCGAGGAGCGAATGCCGCCGAACGGCAGGCGCAGGTCGGACGCGACCAGACCGTTCACCACGCACGTACCGCTTTCGATTCGCTCCGCGGCGAGCCTTTGGCCACGAGCTACGTCGCGGGTGAAGACCGCTCCACCCAAGCCGAACGACGTTCCGTTCGCCAGTTCGATCGCGTGGTCCTCGTCACGGGCGCGGATCAGCGCGGCGACGGGACCGAAGAGCTCTTCGTCGAAGGCGGCCATGCCCGGTTCGACGTCGTCGAGCAGGGTGACATCGAAGTAGGCGCCGGGGCCCGCAGGGCGCGTGCCCCCGAGAGCGATGTGGGCGCCTGCCTCGATGCTGCGCGCCACCTGGTCGGCGAGGTCGTCGCACAGGTCGTGACGCGCGAGGGGACCGACGTCGGTGTCCTCATCGAGTGGCGCGCCGACCTGTCGTTTCGCGAGCTCGCCGAGGAACGCGTGGCGGAACTCGTCGTAGATCTCGGTGGCCACGATGAACCGCTTGGCGGCGATGCAGCTCTGCCCGCTGTTGATCAGCCGGCTGCTCGCACAGGCCGCGGCGGCCTTCGCGATGTCGGCATCGGCGAGCACCACGTACGCGTCGCTGCCGCCGAGCTCGAGCACGCACTTCTTGATGCTGCGGCCCGCGAGCTCGCCCACGGCGCGGCCTGCGCCCTCGCTGCCGGTGAGCGTGACCGCGGCGATGCGTGCGTCGGTCACGAGGTCGCCGATGCGTGACGCGTCGAGCAGCAACGTGCGAAAGAGCCCGGCGGGCGCGCCTCCTTGTTCGAGCAGGCTCTCGATTGCGAGCGCG
>JBKJKR010000192.1:0-2533 GCA_046597135.1 Acidimicrobiales bacterium
GAGTCCGTCATGATGAGGGCAACCTGCTGCTGTCGGGGAGGCGAGGTCGTAGCCGCTCACGCGTCGACGAAGAACGCTCCGATGTCATCATCGAGCGTAGCCCGCACCTGAGCAGCCACCGATGCGCGCATGGTGGTGCGGGTCGCGGCGAACGCGCGGAGGTTCAACGTGGAAGCGAGCGCGGCGGCCCGCTCGAGCGCGGTGTCGATCAGCAGGTCGGGTTCGACCACGGCATCGAGGTACCCCGCGTCGAGCGCCCCTTGGGGGTCATAGATCGTGGCGAGTGCGGTGGCCGCGGTGACGTGGCGGCGTGAGAGCCGGTCGCGGGCCAGCTCCCCGGCGAAGATCGGTATGGGCATGCCGATGGCCACCTCGTTGAGACCGATCTTGAACGCGCCCGCGCTGCCGATGCGCACGTCGGCCGCCATGAGCAAGATCGCGCCCGCGGCGAGCGCGTGGCCCGTGCAGGCGATGACGACCGGGCGCTCGAACTCGTACACGCGCATGCTCAGGAGCGCGCCCTCCTTGACGAGCGCGCGGACCGCATCGGGGCCGCCGTTCATCACCGACAGATCGAACCCGGCGCTGAAGCGACCTGGTCGTCCGCTCAGCACCACGGCCTTGGCCTCGGCCGCCGCTCGGTCGAGCGCGCCGTTCAGCGCCTCGATGACGGAGTGGGACAGAGCATTGGCCTTGCCGTCGTCGATCGCGATGTGTGCGACATCGCCGACGAGCGTGAACGAGACGTGATCCGACATGGCGGGTGACGTTACTTCGCCGCGCGAAATGCCGTTGCTTCGCCCTGCGAAACGCCGTTGCTTCGCCCTGCGAAATGGTGAGCCCGGAGGGCGATCCATGGGCCAAACGGCGCACAAATCGCCCGGGTGGTCCTCAAACGACCCAGGTCTCGGCCGACGAGCCAAGGACCGGGTGACCGACGCACGAACGCTCGTGGTCGCTCGAGAGGTGAAGCGATGCTCCAACGTTTCAAGCTCGGGACGAAGCTGACGCTCGTCGTCGCGCTCGCGCTCGTGGCGATCATCGGGGTTGCCGCAGGCGGCTACCTGACGTTGCACGAATCGGCGGTGGGTTCGGATGCGTACGACCAGAGCATCGAGGACCAACGGCTCGTCGGGGCCGTCCAGGCACCCGAGCTCTACCTCGTCGAACCGATGCTCGTCGCGAACCAGCTGGTCCGAGCGCCGTCGTCGGCATCGATCGCCGAGCTCGCCAACCGCATGCGGGTGCTGAAGGCGCAGTACGACGCCGCCCACGCCGAGTGGGTGACCCAGCTCGCCTCGGTCAGCGACGCGAGCAGGCGTGCCCCGCTGCGTGACGCGCTGCTGGAGCAGAGCGACGTCCCGGCGCAGACCTTCTGGCAGGTCGCCCTCGACGAGCTCCTCCCGGCGATGGCCGCGGGTCAAGGTGCCCGGGCCGCGCAGATCCTCGACGGCGAGCTGTCGGTTGCGTTCGAAGATCACCGGACCGCGGTGACGAATGCGGCCGCACTGGCCGAGCAGCAGGCCGCGCAGCAGCGCGCCGATGCGAAGAACGATTTCGACGACGGTGTTCGCTTCGTGGCTCTCCTGGCGGCCATGGTCGTGTTGCTCGTCGCCGTGGTGGGTGTGGCGATGCTGCGATCGATCCGAGGTTCGTTGCGAGCCGTCACTTCGCAGGCGAACACCGCGGCCACCGTTGCGTTGCCGCGACTCGTCGCGCAGATCGAGAACGCCGACCCGGACGCACCCCTGCCCGACGTCGAGGCCATCATGGTCGCAGCCGACGACGAGCTCGCCGACATGGCCGACGCGTTCAACGCAGTCGGTCGCGCTGCGGTCCAACTCGCGGGCAAGCAGGCCGCGACGCGACGCGGCGTCGCCGAGATGTTCGTGAACCTCGGGCGCCGCAATCAGGCGCTGATCAACCGCCAGCTGTCGTTCATCGACCAGCTCGAGCGGGACGAGCAGGATCCGGACACGCTCGAGGATCTGTTCCGGCTCGACCACCTGGCGACCCGCATGCGCCGCAACGCCGAGTCGTTGCTGGTGCTGGCCGGCGCAGAACAGGCTCGGCGCTGGACCGAGAGCGTCGATGTCGCGAACGTGGTGCGCAGCGCACTCTCCGAGATCGAGGAGTACAACCAGGTCGATCCGGGCGAGCTCGAGCGCGTGCTCGTGCGCGGCACCGTGGTCGCCGATCTGGCGCACCTGCTCGCCGAGCTCCTCGAGAACGCGACGGCGTTCTCGCCCCCGTCGAGCTCGGTCTCGGTGTCGGGCCGCATGATGTCCGACGGCTACGTGATCTCGGTGGTCGACGAAGGCATCGGCATGGACGCCGACGCGCTCGAGGAGGCGAACGGCCGCATCGAGGCCTCGTCGCACCTCGACGAAGCGCCGACGCGTGTTCTCGGGCTCTACGTGGTCGGTCGACTCGCGGCGCGACACGGGATCCGGGTGCGCCTGGTGAGCTCGCACGACCGCGGGGTCACCGCCCGCGTGCTCCTTCCGATGACCACGTTCGAGACGCCCCGCGC
>JBKJKR010000327.1:0-6438 GCA_046597135.1 Acidimicrobiales bacterium
CGGCGTCTCGATGCTCTGGTAGGGCTTCGACCGGTCTAGTCGAGCAGGGGCGCGACGTCGCGGCCGAAGGCGGCGAGCTGGTCGCACAGCTCGGCGGCGGATCGGCTGCGCAGGCGGACGTGCAGCACGTTGCACCCGAAGTCGTGCGCCTCGCGGAGCGCCTCGGCGATGGGCTCGGGGTCACCCGTCAGCGCGGTCGGGCCGATGTCCCATTCGGCCCGGCCGACGTAGATGTTGTCGGGGAAGTACCCGAGGTCGAGCGCCACGCCGGGGCGGGTCTTGTCGCGATGCGCCTGGATGTAGTCGACGCATTCGCGCATCTGCGCGCGTGGGGTGCCTTGGGGGATCCAGCCGTCGCCGCGCTCGGCGACGCGGCGAAGCGCCGGCTTGCTCGAGCCGCCCACCCAGATCGGCACATCGCCGGCCACCGGGCGCGGTCCCTGCCCGACCGGTCCGTAGTCGAAGTAGGTGCCGTGGAACTCGCTGTACTCGTTGCGGAACGCGCCGCGGAGCGCGTCGATCGTCTCGTTGGTGATCTCGCCCCGCTTCGCGAAGTCGACGCCGAGCGCTTCGAACTCGCCCGCCACGTGGCCGGCACCGACGCCGAGCACGGCGCGCCCGCCCGAGAGGTGGTCGAGGGTCGAGAAGGCCTTGGAGGTGACGAGCGGATGGCGGTACCCGGCGATGACCACCGACGAGAGCAGCCGCACGTTCTCGGTGTGCGCCGCGAGGTAGCCGAGCGTGGCCACCGTGTCGTACCAGGTGGGGCTCATCTTCTCGGTGTAGTCGTTGTTCGGCAGTGCGACGTGGTCGCACACGCCGACGAAGAAGGCGCCGGCGTCGTCGGCCGCTTTGGCCACGGCGACGAGGTCGCGCACCGGTGCCGCCGGCTCCCATTCCTCGCGGCGCGAGAGCGAGTGCATCTGAATGGGCATCTGGGTGCCCCACACGAGTCGGCCGGTGGGAACGATCGAGCCCATGGGTCCTCCTGGTCGAGGTTCCGACACAGGTCCGAGCCGGCGCGGGCGAGTGTAGTGACCGGCGCGCGAGTCGTGTGGGGCCACGCTCTCGGCAGGTTTTTCCTCAAGCACACGCGCATCGGTGTCGAAGATCACGTACTTGATCAGGCATGTTGTGGACGCGTCCCAACGCTGTGTCGAAAGTGTGTGCCGACCGTCTCGTTTTTCTGATGGGTCCGATTAACATCTCGTGCGACATAGGCCAATGCGTCATCCGACGCGGATGGATACAGAGGAAAACTCATGCGGAAAAGGACACTGCGGATCTCCGCGGCGTTGCTGACCGTCGGCCTGCTCGCTGCGGCGTGCGGGTCCGATCGCGGCGAGGACGAGACCACACCGGCCACCGGGAGCACCGCGGCGACTGCCGCCACCGGCAGCACCGGGACGGGCTCGAGCGGTACCGGAGCGTCAGGCACCGGTTCCACCGGCGCCACCCGCGAGAAGTTCGGCGACATCGCTTCGCCGTGCGGCGCGGGCACCGCCAAGGGCGCCACCGACAAGGGCGTCACCGACACCAACATCACCATCGGCTACGGCGACGACGCCGGCTTCGCTGCGTCACCCGGGCTCAACAAGGAGATCGGCGACGCGGTCAAGGCCATAGTCGAGTGGTGCAACGGCCTGGGTGGCATCAACGGTCGCCAGATCAAGGCCAACTACTACGACGCGAAGTACCTCGAAGTGAAGGCCGCCATGACCCAGGCCTGCACCGACAAGGTGTTCATGCTCGTGGCGCAGGGCTGGGCGGCCGACGCCGGCCAGGAGGACGTCCGCATCGGGTGCCAGCTCTCGACCGTGCCCACCTATTCGGTGTCCACGGCGTTTGCCCACGGCCCCGGCATGGTGCAGTCCATCCCGAACCCGGGTGACCAGACGCCGATGAGCGTGGCCTACGAGATCGCTGCACTCTTCCCCGACGCGATCAAGAAGACCGCCCTCGTGTACGCCAACTTCTCGTCCACCCTCGAGACCAAGGCCAAGGTCGTCGCGGCCTACCCCGCCGCCGGCTACACCATTCTCGGCTGCGACCAGGTGTACAACATCGGTGGCGAGCCCGACTGGAAGCCGTTCATCAACAACCTCAAGGCTTGTGGCGCCGAGATCGTGTACTTCGCCGGCACGGCCAACCCGAACTTCCAGAACTTCCTCACCGCAGCCAAGCAGGTCAGCTTCGCGCCCAAGGCCTACATCACCGACGCGAACTTCTACGACTCGTCGTTCGCCCAGTGGAACGGCGCCAACGGCGGCGCAGCCGACGCGGTGTACGTGCGCATGGGCTTCGTGCCCTTCGAGGAGGCCGACAAGTCGCCGGCCACCAAGAAGTACCTCGACCTGCTGGGCAAGTCGGGCGGCAAGACCGGTCTTCTCGGCACTCAGGCTGCGGCCAACTTCCTGCTGTGGGCCACCGGCGTCAAGGCGTGCGGCTCGACCGTCACGGCCAAGTGCGTGATCGCCGAGATCGGCAAGCTCCAGGACTGGACCGCCGGCGGCCTCCACGTGCCGATGCAGCCCATCAAGAACGAGGCGCCGGCCTGCGGCATGCTCGTGAAGCTCACCGGGGCGAAGTTCGAGCGGGTGGCCCCGAAGGACAAGACCTTCGACTGCGACCCCAAGTACCAGGCCACCAACCTCAAGACCGAGTACGTCACCGCGGCCAAGCTCGACGCCAACCGAGTGGCCGCCCAGTTCGGGACGTTCACGCCCTGATCTGACCTGGTCGTGGCGGTGGGGGTGACCGGCTGGTCCGGTCACCCCCACCGCTGCGCGACCTCGTGACATCGGCGACGTGGGAGGGAATGCAGGCGTGGAGTTGATCATCTTCGGGCTCATCACCGGCGCGGTCTATGCCATCGCCGCGACCGGTCTTGTTGTCACCTATTCCACGTCCGGAATCTTCAACTTTGCCCATGGTGCGCTGGGCATGTTCTGCGCCTATATCTACTGGGACCTGCGGTTCAACCCGAATCACAAGTTCTGGTTCATCCCGCGCGACAGCGCACTCCAGGGCCAGTGGCCCGCCCCGCTGGCCATCGCCGCAGTGCTGCTCGTCATCGCGCCGCTCATGGGCGCGTTCATCTACCGGGTGATCATCCGGGGTCTCGAAGGCACGTCCGAGGTCGTCAAGCTCGTCATCCCGGTGTCGTTGCTGCTCGGCGCCATCCAGTTCGCAGGCTGGATCTGGAAGACCGACCGGCCTCACACCCTGCGCCCGTGGTTCGGCCCCGAGTCCACGGTGACGATCTTCGGCCAGGTCGTGCAGTACCACGAGATCGCCATCGTGCTCATCGCCGTGGCTCTCGCGATCGGCCTGCGCATCCTGCTCTACCGCACGCGCACCGGCGTGGCCATGCGGGCCGTCGTCGACGATCGCCCGCTGCTCGAGCTCAACGGCGGGCGCCCCGATCGGGCGTCGCTCATCAGCTGGATGATCGGTGTGTCGCTCTCCGCGCTGGCCGGCGTCCTCATCACCCCGGTGCAGGGCGGCTCGCTCAGCTCCACCCTGCTCACCCTGCTCGTCATCAATGCGTTCGCCGCGGCCATGATCGGTCGGCTCCGGAGCCTGCCGCTCACCTTCGCCGGCGCGATCCTCCTGGGCTTTCTCACCCGCGCCGCGTTCAAGCGGCCCGCCGGGCTCATGCCCAAGGGCTGGGACTCCTGGGTCGACAACCTCCGCGTCGCTACCCCGATGATCCTGCTTTTCGTGGTGCTGCTGCTCCTGCCCCAGGACCGCCTGCGGGGCACCGTCGTCACCCGCACGCGCGAGCGGTTCGCCATGCCGTCGATGCGCCAGTCGGCCCTCTCGGCAGTGGTCTTCGTCGCGGTCATCGCGATGCTCGCGGCGATCATGTCGCCCTCGGCCCAGATCACGCTGGGCAACGGCATCGGCGCGGGCATCATCGTGCTGTCGCTCGTGCTGCTCGTCGGGTATGCCGGCGAGGTCAGCTTCGCCACCATGGCCTTCGCCGGCATCGGCGGCACGGTCTTCTACCACTGGCTCCCGCACCACCGGGCCGATGTGCGCGCCGGCCTGTCGCAGTACCTCGTCGCAGTGATCGCGTGCGCCGTCGTCGGTGCGGTGGTGGCGCTTCCCGCGCTGCGCCTCCGCGGGCTGTACCTCGGCCTGGCCACTGCGGCGTTCTCGGTCGGTGTCGAGAAGATGGTCTTCGGCGAGATCAACGTGAGCCGCCGCATCTACCCCATGGCGCTCATCGTCATCGTGTCGGTCGGCGTGGCCTCGACCTACAGCGCCTATCGCACGTGGCGACTGCGCGGCGGCCTCATCGCACTCGGCGTCTCGGCGGCGGTCTTCCTCTTCGCGGCCACCAACAGCTGGCTCGCGGACGAGCAGTGGAGCCCCCTGTTTCCCCAGGGCAACCTCACGATCCCGCGCCCGAAGGTCTTCGGTTACGACTTCAAGTCGCAGCACCGCTACCTGATGCTGCTCACGGTGGTGCTGGCGCTCCTCGGCCTCATGCTCATCGCCATCCGCTCCAGCGCCTACGGCCGTCGCCTCGCCGCCATGAAGGACAGCCCGGCGGCGTGCGCCACGCTCGGGCTCAACATCGTGCGGCTGAAGTTGTCGGTGTTCATGCTATCGGCCGCGATGGCCGGCCTCGGCGGCTGCCTCTTCGGTGGCCAGATCGGCTCGATCTCAGCCGAACGATTCGGCCTCTTCGAATCGTTCGCCATGTTCATGCTGCTCGTCGTGGCCGGCATGGGCTACGTCAGCGGCGGCTTCGTGGCCGGCCTCTTGCACAGCGCGGTGTTCGTCGTGATGCAGAACATCCTCACCAAGCTCGGCCAGGACTACAGCGCGTTTCATCCCTGGTTCAAGTTCCTCGCGTCGACCACGGCGGTCATGCCGGCGCTCATCGGCATCAGCCTCGGCAAGAACCCCAGCGGGTTCGTCAACGACTTCTTCCAGGGGTTCGGCCCGCTCATCCGCAAGGTGCCCCAGGTCTTCTACCCGGCGCTCGCCGCCGAGCTCGCGCTCTGGTTCCTCGCCTGGCAGGAGATCATCGGCAACTGGACCTTTGCGATCTTCACCATCCTGGCGGTGCTGTTCGTGCCCACCATCGCCAAGGTGGTGTCGCCCGAGGCCTTCCTCGATGCCGAGACCCTGGCGGCGCGCCGTGCGGCGGCCGCCGATGTCCCCCTCGAGTTCGTGGGCATCGACCGACCGTTCACCCCGAACGACAAACGGCGATTCGACGCGGCCCTCGGCCTCCACCCGAAATCGATCGACGAGCGCGCCGTGGAGCTCGCATGAACCCGCCGATCCTCTCCACCAACGGGGTCACCGTCCGCTTCGGTGGCAACGTGGCGCTCGACGATGTCAGCGTCGACGCGACCCCGGGCGCCATCACCGGCCTCATCGGCCCGAACGGTGCCGGCAAGACCACCTGCTTCAACGTGATCACCGGCTTGTTGCCGCCGTCGTCGGGCACGGTGACGCTCGACGGCGTCGATGTGAGCAAGCTGCCGCCCCACAAGCGGGCCCGGCGCGGCCTCGCCCGCACGTTCCAGCGACTCGAGCTGTTCACGTCGCTCACCGTGCGCGACAACATCCGCGTGGCGGGCGAGATCCGCAACACGTGGAAGTACTTCGGCGATCGAATGAACGCGGCCAAGGAGGCCGACCGCATCATCGAGCTCGTCGGGCTCGGCGCAGTTGCGCACAAAGAGGTCTCCGAGATCCCCACCGGCACGGCGCGCGTCGTCGAGCTCGGGCGTGCGCTGATGACCCGGCCCAACGTGCTGCTGCTCGACGAACCGGCGTCGGGTCAGACCGAGGAGGAGACCGAGGCGTTCGGTCGCCTGCTGGTGCGCCTCGCCAAGGACGACGGCCTGGCGATCCTGCTCGTCGAGCACGACATGGCACTCGTCATGGAGGTCTGCGACTACTTGCACGTGCTCGACTTCGGCAAGATCATCGCGCACGGCGCCCCGGCGGCCATCCGCACCAACCAAGCGGTGCTCGACGCCTACCTCGGCTCGGAGGATCCGGCATGACCAGCGCGGCCCCCGCCACGCACATGCTCGTGCACCCCGACGACGTCATGGTGCAGCTGCGCGACGTGCACGCGGCCTACGGCACCATCGAGGTGCTGCACGGTGTCGATCTCACCGTGCCGCGCGGGCAGGTCTTCGCACTGCTCGGCCCCAACGGCGGGGGCAAGTCGACCACGCTCAAAGTCATCGCCGGTCTGCTCGCCACCACCCACGGCGACGTCGAGATGGGCGGTCGCCGCATCAACGGTGCGGGCGCCGACGAGCTCGCCCGCCGCGGGCTCTGCCTCATCCCGGAAGGCCGTGGCGTCTTCCCGAACCTCACGGTGCGCGAGAACCTGCGGATGGTCACCTATGGCGGTGTCAGCCAGGCCGAGGTGGAGGAGCGCTCCTTCACCCAGTTCCC
>JBKJKR010000491.1:0-3387 GCA_046597135.1 Acidimicrobiales bacterium
GACCGCTTCGCCATGATGCAGAAGTTCCTCGCCGAGCGCGGCATGTTGGGCGAGAACCCCGGGACCTACCTCGACGTCGCCGCGTGCTACGGCTGGTTCGTGCACGCCTTTCGCGAGATCGGGTTCGACGCCCATGGCAACGAGATCGATCCGCTGGCCCGCTGGCTCGCCCGCGACCTGCACGGCGTCGCGGAGGAGAACTGGCACGTCGGGGAGCTCACCCGGTACCTGCGCGGCGTCGAGCAGCCGTACACGGTGGTGAGCTGCCTGAGCCTGTTCCACAACTACATCCTCGACGGAGGCGTCGACACCCCCGAGGGCCTGATGCGCGTTCTCGACGCAGCAACGGCCAAGGTATTGTTCTTCGACACCGGCGAAGCCCATGAGTTCTGGTTCCGGCGCACACTGCAGAAGTGGACGCCCGCCTACACGGAGCAGTGGCTACGGGACCACACGACTTTTGACGAGATCATTGCCCTGGGCACCGATGAAGATGCAGTCCCCCCCTTCGCCGACAACTTCGGACGCACGTTGTTCGCGCTCGTCCGCACCTAGACCGAGACCCCGCCCGTGACCGCGGAACCGCAGGCCGACCACCCACCACCCCACCTCGCCGGCCCGTCGCCGCGCGTGTGCACGGTCATCTGCTGCTACACCCAGGATCGGCTCACCGACGTTCTCGCCGCCGTTGCTTCCGTGCGCGACCAGGCCGTCGTCGACAACGAGATCGTCGTCGTCGTCGACCACAACCCGGCGCTGGCCGCCGATCTCGAGTCGACGTTGTCGGACGTGCGAGTCGTCGAGAGCGTCGGACCACGGGGTCTTTCGGGCGCCCGAAACACGGCGCTGAGCGCCACGGAGTCGCCGCTCGTCGCCTTCCTCGACGACGACGCAACGGCCGAACCCGGCTGGCTCGAGGCGCTCGTCGCACCCTTCGGTGACCCGGCAGTGGTCGCGGTGGGCGGACAAGCGGTTCCTCGCTGGATCACCGAGCGCCCGTCGTGGTTCCCGCCCGAGTTCGATTGGGTCATCGGGTGCACCCACGTCGGCGCACCCCGCACGCGCGCCGTCGTCCGCAACGTCATCGGGTGCAACATGGCATTTCGCCGCGACGCGGTGAACGAGGTCGGTGGCTTCCGCTCCGACCTCGGGCGGGTCGGCCGCATCCCGCTCGGCTGCGAGGAGACCGAGCTGTGCATCCGGCTGCGCCAGGCGCACCCCGAGATGGTGGTGCTCCACGTCCCCGAGGCCCAGGTGCTGCACACCGTCCCCGCGTCGCGAGGGACCACCAAGTACTTCTTCGCGCGTTGCTACGCCGAGGGCATTTCCAAGGCGCTCGTGAGCGTGCTGGTCGGCGCGAACGCCGGCCTTTCCGCCGAGCGCAGCTACACGACCAAGGTGCTGCCCACCGCAGTGGCCCGCAACCTGGCCCAGGTCGTGCGGCACCGAGACCTGGCGGGCTTTCGCCGCGCCGCGACCATCGTCGCGGGATTCACCACCACCGCGTTCGGCTATCTGGTCGGCCGAGTCACCAGACGCAGTGCGAAACGAGGGCCCACCGCGTGACCGACAAGCACCACCGACCGCGCCGCGCGTCAGATCTCATCGCGGGGCGCGCCAAACGCGCGGCACCCACGCCCGGCGAACCGAACTACCGCGTGTTCGAGGATGAAGCACCCCCACCCATATCAGTGGTGTTCTGCACCCACAACGACGCGCCGACCATCGCCGACGTGGTCCGCCGCGTGCCGAGCTGGGTGAAGGACATCGTCGTCGTCGACTGCGGTTCCACCGACCGCACCGTCGCGATCGTGCGCGAAGCCGCCCCCCGGGCGAACGTCATCGTCGAGACATCCAACGATCGTGGGCGCGCCTGGCGCACCGGGTTCGAGCGCTCCACGGGTGACATCTTCGTCATGATGCGCGGCGACGGCTCGCACGACCCCGCCGAGATCCCGCGGTTCCTCGCCGTGCTGCGCACCGGCGCCGACTTCGCGATCGGCACCCGTTACCTGGCCGGTGGCGGCAGCGCCGAGCTCAATCGCTTCCGCTGGGTGGGCGACCGCTTCCTCACCCATCTGGCCAACTGGCTCCTGAAGGCCCGCTTCTCCGACATCGGCTACGGGTACCTCGCGTTCTGGAAGCGCCACCTCCCCGACCTGCGCGTCGAACGCGCCAGGGGCGACCTCGAGGCCGTGTTGCCGCTGCGGGCGCGCCGGCTCGGCATCCGCATGGTCGAGGTGCCGAGCTACGAGAGCCTGCGCCACCACAACCCGTCGAACGGCCAGGCCCTGCGCGACGGGTTCGCGATGTTGCGCACGATCCTCGCCGCCCGACGCGCCGGCTGAACCGAATCGCGGCTCGCCGCGGTGATCAGCTCTGGTTGAGCCGCACCTGGATCGAGTTGTCGTGCCAGTTGCTGACGATCATGTCGGGCTTGCTGTCGGCGTCGAGGTCGACGACCACCACGCTGAACGCACCCGAACCGGCGGCGTAGTCGGTGCGGGCCGCGAGCGTGCCGTTGCCGTTGCCCAGGAACAGCGCCACCCGATCGGCCCCGGGGTTCACCACGCTGGGGTAGTTGCCCGCGATGCTCGAGGCCAGCACGTCGAGCCGTCCGTCGCCGTTGACGTCGACGACCGCCACCGATTTCGGCGTGGCTGTCGTGGCGTAGTCGACCTTGTCCGCGAACGTGCCGTTGCCGTTGTTGCGCAGCACGCTGACGCTGCTGCTGCCGTCGTTGGCCACGACCAGGTCGGGGCGAGCGTCGCCGGTGAGATCGCCGGCTCGGATCGAGTGCGGGCCGGAGCCGGCGGTGTAGTCGACCTTTGCGGCGAACGTGCCGTTGCCGTTCCCGATCAGGATGCTGACGTTGCCGCTCGCATTGTTGGCCGTGGCGAGATCGGGCCGGCCGTCGTTGTTGAGATCGACGATGACCACCGAGTGTGGCGCCGAGCCGACCGTGTAGTCGACCTTGGCCGCGAACGTGCCGTTGCCGTTGCCCAGCAGGATGCTCGCGACCGAACCACCCCAGCCGACCACGGCGATGTCGAGCCGACCGTCGGCGTTGAGGTCGCCCACGGCGGCTTCGTGCGAGTTCGGGGCCGCAGCGATGTTGGTGGCCGCAGCGAAGGTTCCGTTGCCGTTGCCGAGCAGGACGCTGACGTTGCTGGTGCCCTGGTTCGCGGTGACGAGATCGATGCGGCCGTCGTCGTTGAAGTCACCGGCGGCCACCGACTTCGGTTGCTCGGCGACGGTGAAGTTGGTGAGCGCACCGAGTGCCCCGCCGCCGGTGCCGAGGCGGACCGAGACGGCGTCGCTGCCGGCGGTGGCCACCGCCACGTCGCGGATGCCGTCGCCGTTGAAGTCGGCGACCGCCGCGGCGTG
>JBKJKR010000100.1:0-2600 GCA_046597135.1 Acidimicrobiales bacterium
ACGAGCTGCTTCACCGGCGTGCGGATCTGATGGAACGCCTCGACCTCCATGTCCTCCATGGTGATGTCGTCGCCCTGCGCGATGATCATCATGAAGGGCGTCGTGGTGATGCGCGACGCATACGGCAGCGCGTTGTACTGCATGAGCAGCTCGACCGAGGCGATGGTGTTGCGGTGCTCGTGACGCGGCGCCTGCGTGCGCTGCAGCTGCTCGAACACGGTCTTCACCTCTTCGAACGGCCAGGCCGGCAGACCGTCCTTCGGGTCGCACGACATGGGCATGTAGCCGTGCTCACCGGTCGCGAAGCGCTTGCGGCGATCGTCGGCGATGAGGGCGCGCAGCTTGCGGAATCCTTCGGAGCCGTGGACACGCCACATGGTCTGGTACCCGTCGATGACCGGCACGTTGCCCACCGCGCACTTGACGCGGTCGTCGAGTGCGGCCAGCAGCAGCGCATGGCCACCGCTGTAGGAGATCCCCCAGACGCCCAACCGGTCGGAGTCGATCTCGGCGCGGCTCTCGAGGAAGCTGAGCGCCGACTTGTAGTCCTCGATCTGGGCCCACGGGTCGAGGTGCTGGCGAACGTCGCCGTCGCTCGCACCGAGGTTGCGATAGTCGAAGATCAGTGCGGCCATGCCGGCCTCGACGAAGACCTTCGCGTAGTCGGGTTGGCGGAGCTCTTTGACGTAGCACCAGCCACCGGCCATGGCGACCGCAGCCACCGGCCCGGTGGCGCCGTCGGGCAGGTAGAGGTCGCCTCGCACGGTGACGCCCTCGCTCGTGAACGAGACTTCTTCGACCCTCATGATGTCCCCCTCGGCCGCTTCCCCAGCAGCAACGCCGATGCCGCAGACTATCCGACCGCCGGGTCAGCAGACGGAGTAGCCGCCGTCGACCACCACCGAATCGCCGGTGTGGAACACGAGCGACGGCTCGGCGAGGAACGCGGCCACCGCGTGGAAGTCGGTCGCGTCGGCCCATCGCCGCACCGGCGTGCGCTGCACCGTGGCCTTGCGGAAGCGGTCGTAGTCGGCGGCACCGAACGATCCGCCCCGACCGGTCATGGCCGTGTCGACCCACCCCGGGCACAACGTGTTGCACCGGATGCGTGACGAGGCGAGCTCCACCGCCAGCGCGCGCATCAACCCCTCGACCGCAGGCTTGGCCGCGCCGTAGTGCGCTCGGCGAGCCGCGCCGAACCGGCTCACGATCGAGGACACGCCCACGAGCGAACCGCCACCGCCGCGCTCGACCATGTGACGCGCCGCCGCACGCAACGACAGGAAGACCCCGTCGACGTCGACGCTCATGACCGCCCGCCAGTCCTCGAGCGCGAGATCGACGAACGGCGACTCGTGACCTGCGGTGCCGGCGTTCGCGAACATCGCGTCGACGCGTTCGCACCGAGACAGCGTCGCCTGCATCGCATCGTCGACCGACGACTCTTGACTGACGTCGAAGACGAACGCCTGCGCCGCTATGCCCAGCTCCTCGAGCGAGGCGACCGCCGCAGCGTTCTTCGCCTCGTTGCGACCCCAGATCGCGACGTCGGCGCCGGCACGCCCGACACCGACGGCGAGCCCGAGTCCGATGCCGCCGTTGCCGCCCGTGACCACCACCGTTCGGCCGCGAAGATCGCCGCTGGGAGCCTCGTCTGGCATTGGTCGCTCTCCTCGATCGGTGTCGGTGCGGTTGTGTGCGAGGGTAGGGCCTCATCTATGGACACGACGGCTCGAGTCTCCAGCGATCTGGCACGCACCAGACGTGTGCACCCGGCGTGGTTGGTGTTGCTCCTCGGTTCGATGTGCGCGTTCATCACGTCGCTCAACCAGTCGATCATGAGCGTCGCGTTCGCCGACCTGCGGCAGTCGTTCCCCGACGTCCCGGCGTCGCAGCTGTCGTGGATCCTCAACGTCTACACGATCGTCGCCGGGGCCACCCTGATCCTCTCCGCCGTGATCTCGAACCGGTACGGCCGGAAGCGGACCCTGCTCACCGGGTTGTCGATCTTCGCGGCCTCGGGCTTGGTGTGCACCGTCGCGACCGGGCCACCGATGCTGATCGCCGGGCGGGCGGTCCAGGCCATCGGGTGGGCGCTCATCACCCCGTCGGCCGTTGCCGTGGTGCTCGCCGGGGTGCCGTCCGATCGACGGGCCAGCGCGATCGCCACCTGGGGCGGCATCGGCGGCATCGCGACCTCGCTCGGGCCGTCGCTCGGGGCGATCATCATCGACCTCGGCTCCTGGCGCATGGCGTTCCTCGCCAGCGTGCCCTTCGCCGTGATCGTCATCGCCGTCGGTTCTCGGGTGTTCACCGAGACCCCGCCCGAGGATCTGGTGCACGAGCGGTTCCCCGACTTCTTGGGCATCCTCTCGCTCCTCATGGGCGTGACGCTGTTCATCCTCGGGCTGGTCCAGACGGCATCGTGGGGCTGGCTCGATCGGCGCACCGTGGCCTGCCTGTCGGTCGGCCTCGTGCTCGTGGGCTTCCTCCTCCGCCGATCGACCAGGGTGGCGCGACCGCTCATCGACCCGAAGCTCCTGCGCTATCGGAACATCCGGCTCGCCATCTCGATGTCGATCGGATGGGGGACGTGCTTC
>JBKJKR010000108.1:0-3660 GCA_046597135.1 Acidimicrobiales bacterium
GACCAGGCAAGCGCAGCCACGACAGCTGCAGTGCTCCCCACCGCTTCGAGGAACACCAAGAACACGACCAGGGGGATCAGCTTGGCTTCGACGAGGCTGTGGCAGGTGCGCCGGACGACCGCGCGCACATTGGGGATGACGAGGAGTTCGCTCACAGCTCTCGATCGGACGGCATGGGGGCGCAGTTGAGGGGTGGGCGCCGGGGCACTCGCAACCTACAGACCGCCGGGTCGTTCACCCGTTCACCCGCTCACCCAGCCGCCCGGTCACCGGTCACGCGCCACCCGGTCATTCGTCACCCCTCGTTACCTGCTCGTGCCGCATCCCAGAGCCCCGCCACCCGTTGGATCTTCGGCAATTGGTGGCCCGGGTTCTTGCACGGCAGACTTCGATCGACGCCTGCGGCTCACCCGCAGGGGAGGCCAGATGAACGGTCATGCCCGCATCGTGCTCATCCGAGGAGCGCTGTTCCAGGTGATGCTGGTCGCCATGGCGGCCGGCGTGTACTTCCTGGTACGGGGGTTTACTCAGGGTGACGTGGAGACCGCCATGCGTCACGCCGAGACGATCCTCCGTTGGGAACGCACGCTCCGGCTCGACTTCGAGCAGAGCCTCCAGGAGCTCTTCCTGCGCCATCACGCGGCCGTCACGGTCGCCAACTGGGTCTACATGTGGGGTCACTGGCCGGTCATCGGCCCGGCGTTGGTGACGCTGTACATCCGCGATCGACGCCACTACGTCGTCTTGCGGAATGCGATGTTCGCCTCGGGGGCCGTGGGATTGGTCATCTTCGCGCTGTGGCCGGCTGCGCCTCCACGGCTGATGCCGCAGAGCGCCGGCTTCGTCGACACGGTGACCATGTGGTCCGATTCCTACCGGGTCCTGCAGCCGCCTGCCCTGGTGAACAAGTACGCGGCGATGCCGAGCTTCCACTTCGGCTGGAACCTGCTCGTCGGGATCATCGTCTGGACGACGTTTCGAAACCGGGCGGCTCGCATGTTCGCGGTCCTCGGTCCGGTGCTCATGGCCACTGCGGTCGTGGCCACCGCGAACCACTTCGTGCTCGACTTCGTCGTCGGCGGGGCGATCTCGCTCGTCGCGCTGGCCGGTTCGTACCGTGTCTACGACCACACCTACCGCCACGGCCGCGATCTTGCGCACGTGAGGCTCATCGGTGCCGACGACGACGAGGGCGCCGCCACACCCGAACGCAGGTCCTTCGACCCTGTTCGCCGCGGGCGCCGCGTGCCCTGATGTCCGCACGAGATTCCTGCATCGGGAGCAACCATGGCATCCACACGACGCTTTCGGTGACGACCGTACTCAGCACCGCAGGCCTCGGCATTGCGGCGGTCGCGGCAGCCCCACTGTTCACCATCCGCCGGCTACGTCGCATGGCGATCCCCGACACACTGCGGGTGCAGGAATGACAACCGATCGACGAACCAGTCATGGACAACGCAGCGATTCGCGGTCAAAGGAGACGTCATGACAGATCCACGGACGAGCTGGGAGCAGGTCGGCGAAGACCTGTCGGGCCTGGGCCTCAAGCTGAAGTTGCACTTCGAACAGGCGGCCAAGGAAGGGCGGGCCGAGGACGAAGACAACGTGAAAGAGGCGCTGCGCAAGGTCGGTGACGCGGTCGAGCAAGCGTTCAGCGCGCTGGCCAACGCGTCTCGGGACGATGCCGTGCGCGAGGACGCTCGGGGTGTCGGCCGGTCGATGCGCGAAGCGCTCGATGCGAGCTTCTCGCGCCTGGGTGAGCAGTTCCGCACCGCGGTCAAACACGACGGAAAGTAGCGCGCGTCGCGCTCATACCAGCTCGAGCGCTCTCGCCTCGAGCAACAATCGCTCTCGATCCTCGGGGTGCGCCACGGCGACGAGGGCACGGGCGCGCGCCCGTACACCGAGCCCGCGCAGGCTCGCGACCCCGTACTCGGTGACCACGTGATCAACGATGTTCTTGCCCGTGGTCACGACCGACCCTGGCGTGAGGCTCGACACGATCCGCGGCCGCTGGTCGCTCGTGCGTGAGCGAAGCACGACGAAGCCCTGCCCTCCTGGCGACAGGATGGCGCCACGGGCGAAGTCTGCTTGGCCGCCGCTGCCCGACCAGTACCTCCCGGCCATCGTCTCCGACGCGCACTGGCCGAGCAGGTCGACTTCGGTGGTCGCGTTCACCGACACGAACGAGCGATCCTCCCCCACCACGTGCGGGTCGTTCACCCAGTCCACGGGCCACAGTTCGACCACCGGGTTCCGGTCGATGAAGTCGTAGAGACGCTGGGTTCCCAGACAGAACGTCGCCACCACCTTGCCCGGCCGGTTGGTCTTGTAGGCACCGGTGACCACACCACGTTCGATCAGATCGACCGCGGCGTCGGACAGGAGCTCGGTGTGGATGCCCAGATCCTTGCGATCGTGCAGATGCCCGAGGATCGCGTGCGGGACCCGCCCGATGCCCACCTGAATGGTGGCTCGGTCAGAGATGCGCTCGGCGACGAACTGGGCGATGGCCCGATCGGCGTCGTCGGGTGACGGGGCGCCCACCTCGATGAGTGGTCGCTCGGCGACGGCCCAGCCGAGCGCGTCGCCGAGGTTGACGAGGTTGCCTCCGTGCGTGCGCGGCATCCGAGGGTTCGCTTCGAGGAAGAACGGTGCGCGACCGATGAACGAGGCCGCGTAGTCGGCGCCTGTACCGAGTGAGACGTAGCCGCGTGCATCGGGCATCGAAACCGCGGCGAGCACGAGCTTCGGCCCGGGCCGGGAGTCGATGAGCGCCGGCACGTCGCTGAAGTCGGCCGGCACGAGATCGATCGTCCCTTCGCGAAACGCCCTACGCGTGTGCTCCGACAAGAAGTACGACACGTGATCGAGGTGGCCGTGGTGCACACCGTGCAGGTAGCCGCGGTCATGCAGCGCGTGCATCTGGTGCACGAGGACGCCGTGCAACGAATCGGCGCGGCGCTCGATCTCATCGAGCAGCCCGACCGGTTCGCCGGTGGCGATGGGCACGATGAGGTTCGTGTGCGGTGCGATGTGATCGAGCACCGACGAAGGGTCAACAGGATCGGGGATTCCGGTGGGGGGTGAGGGTTGCACGCCGCTCAGTATTCGCCAAGCACTGCCACCTTGCTCAAGAAGATCAGCCGTTCGCCCCACTGCTCGGCCCGAGCCTCCTCACCCGGCAGGAGGTGGTTGTCGCTCGAGACCAGGAAGCTCTCGGGCTCGACCACCTGCTCGAAGCCGTGGTCGCGCAGGCGCTTGCCGATCCCCTTCGCGGCACGGCCGGTGACAAGCCGAGGCCCATCGACGCGGGTGTCGAACGCCGCGGTGACGGCGGTGCACGTGGGCATGGCGTCGAACCAGGCGCGGATTCCTGCGCTCTCGGCGTCGGGGTCGAGCGCCAGTCCCGAGTCGGGTTGGTGGGCCTTGTCGATCGCGGCCTGTCGCGAGCTCGGACGCGAGAGCCCGTGCAGATGGGTGGGCCCACCGATGACCAGCACGCTCACGCCGGCAAGTGCTTCGTCCGTGGCCGCGTCGATGGGCATGGAGCGGGCATCGATCGCTCGACGCAGGCCACGTGCGATGGCCTCGGCCACGATATGCGTGTTGCCGAACTCCGACTCGTAGCAAACGACAGCCTTCATCGAATCGTCT
>JBKJKR010000214.1:0-5962 GCA_046597135.1 Acidimicrobiales bacterium
GTCACCCACGACCCGGTGGCCGCAGGCCATGCCGACGGCGTGCTCTTCCTTGCCGACGGCCGCATCGTCGACGCGATGACCGCGCCGACCGCCTCGTCGGTGCTCGACCGCATGAAGGCGTTCGGGGGCTGACATGTGGCGACTCACGAGAGCTTCACTTTGGAACCGCAAGCGGCGGCTCGTCGGCGGGTGCACCGCCATCATCATCGGCGTCGGCTTTCTCGCCGCGACGCTCATCATCGGCGACACGGTCCGTGGGAGCTACGACACGCTCCTCGCTCAGGGCAACAGGGGCACCGACGTGCTCGTGCGCAACAGCCGCGAGATCGATGCGGGTGAGGATCGCCAACGGGGGACCTTGTCCGTGGCGTTGGTCGACTCGGTGCGCGACACCCCCGGTGTGCTCGCCGCCGCGCCGCTCATCGACGGCATCGCGCAGGTGGTCGGCACGAACGGCAAGCCGATCGGTGGCGACGGACCGCCCACCATGGCAGGCGCATGGATCGACGACCCGGCGATGAACCCGTACGTCGTCGTGGAGGGTGCTGCCCCACAAGACCCGAACGACATCGTGATCGATCGCGGCACGGCCACCAAGGGCAAGCTCCGCGTCGGCGACACGGCAAAGGTGCTCGTGCCGTCGCCGCGCGAGATGCACGTCTCGGGCATCGTCACCTTCGGCGACGAGGACAACTTCGCCAACACCACCTACGTTGGCCTCACGCAAGCGACCGCCGAAGAGCTCTTCGTCGAGCCCGGCCAGGTCTCGTCGATCGCGGTGCGTGCCGGGCCCGAAGTCTCACAGGAGGCACTCCGCGATGCCATCGCGGGACGTCTGCCGGCGCAGGCCGAGGCGATCACCGGCGCGGCGTACACGCAGGAGCAGAAGGACCAGCTCGGCGAAGACTTCCTCGACTTCTTCGAGATGTTCCTGATCGCGTTCGCGGCGATCGCGCTGCTCGTCGCCACGTTCAGCATCCACAACACCTTCTCGATCCTGGTGGCCCAACGCTCACGTGAATCGGCGCTGCTCCGCGCGCTCGGTGCATCGCGTCGCCAGGTCGTGCTGTCGATCGCGATCGAGGCGCTCGTGCTCGGTGTGCTCGCATCCGCGATCGCTCTGGGCGTCGGCATGGCGCTGGCCATCTGCTTCTCCGCGCTCATGTCGGCCGCGGGCTTCGGTCTGCCCGACGCGGCGTCGTTCCCGCTGAGCCGCGACACCATCGCCATGTCGATGACGGTCGGTGTGGTCGTCACGTTGCTCGCCAGCACGATGCCGGCGCTGAAGGCCGGACGCGTCGCGCCGATAGCTGCGCTGCGCGACCTCGCGATCGATCGCAGTGGCACCTCGCGGCTGCGGGCGATTCTCGGGACGCTCGTGATGGGTGCAGGCGTGGCCACCGTGCTCGGAGCCACATCCTCGGGCGATGGCGCGGTCGCCCGCGCCGGCCTCGGTGGGCTCGGCACGCTCCTCGGCATGGTGATCCTCGGCCCGGTGGTGGCACGCGTGGCCACGGGTGTGCTCGGTGCACCGCTCGCGCTCCTGCGCGGTCCGAACGGATCGCTCGCCCGCCGCAACGCGATGCGCAACCCGAAGCGGAGCGCGAACACCGCCACGGCGCTGCTCATCGGTACCGCGGTGGTCGCGCTGTTCGCCAGCGTCGGCGCTTCGATGAAGGCCACCTTCGACGAGGTGATCGACACCGCCTTCACCGGCGAGTTGGTGGTCGAGCAGGCTGCGTTCAGCGGCGCTCCGCTGGAACCGACGCTGGCCGCGACGCTGCAGGACCTGCCGGAGGTGGGCGCCGCGACCGGGCTCGCCAACGCACCGGTGCTGTTCGACGGCGACGAGTCGTCGATCATCGCGATGGATCCCGTGGCGCTCGAGGCCGTGGCGGACCTCGGCGTGCTGCAGGGCTCGCTCTCGACGATGCACGTGAACGGGCTCGCCGTGAGCCAGCGTGAGATGCTCGACCAGGGCTGGCAGGTGGGCACCCGGCTGCCGATGGAGTTCGCCGACGGGACGATCGACGAGGTGGTGATCGAGGTGGTGTTCGCCGAGCGCTTCGCATTCGGCGACCTCATCATGAACCGCGCGCTTTGGAACGAACACCGCGGGCGCTCCGGCGACCAAGCGATCCTCATCGACCTCGCACCCGGTGTCTCCGTCGAGGCCGGGCGGCGTGCCGTCGAAGCGGTGACCGCCGCGCGCGGCGCGCCGGCCCCGCTCGACGGCGACGAGTTCGTCGAGTCCGCCAGTGCCGAGATCGACCAGATGCTGGGCGTGGTCTACGGCATGCTCGGCCTGGCGTTGCTCATCGCCGTTCTCGGCATCGCCAACACGTTGTCGCTGAGCATGCACGAGCGAACGCGCGAGCTCGGCCTGCTGCGAGCGGTGGGCCAGACCCGACGCCAGCTGCGGGCCACGGTCCGGGGCGAGAGCGTCATCCTCGCCGTGTTCGGCGCAGCCGGCGGGCTCGGGCTCGGCACCTTCCTCGGCTGGGGGCTCATGCGGGCCATCGCGGCCCAGGAGGAGATGGGTCGCTACGAGCTGCCGGCGACGACGTTGGCGATCGTGGTCGCCTCGGCGGTGGCGGTGGGGATCCTCGCTGCTCGCCGCCCGGCCAAGCGGGCGTCCGAGCTCGACATCCTCCCGGCCATCGCCGCCTAGTGCGCCTGTGTCTGATGGCACGTCAGGGTTCTAAGCTGTACGATTACTACGCACCAGATCACCGACCGGAGGCTTCATGGAGTTCGGCATCTTTCTCAACGGGTACATCCCCGGCCCGGCAGCGCACGTGACGGAGCTCGAGCACAAGGAGCTCTTCCGCGAGGCGGAGTACGTCATCTTCGCCGACAAGCACAACTGGAAGTACGCCTGGTTCGGAGAACATCACGCACTCGTCGAGTACAGCCACATGTCGGCCCCCGAGGTGGTCATGGGGTGGGTTGCCGCGCAGACCGACTACATCCATCTGGCCACCGGCATCAACAGCCTCTCGCCGCGCAAGGAGCACCCGGTCCGCTACGCCGAGCGCGCCGCGATGCTCGACCACTTCACGAACCGTCGCTTCGAATGGGGCACCGGTCGTGGCGCAGGCAGCCACGAGATGGCCACGTTCAACATCATGGACAAGAACTCCACCAAGTCCGAGTGGGACGAGGTCGTACGCGAGATCCCGCGCATGTGGGAGCAGATCGACTACCAGTTCCAGGGCGACCACTTCACCGTGCCGTACCCGCACAACGTGCTCCCGAAGCCGAACGGTCCGGGCCACCCACCCATCTGGGTCGCGGCCGGCAACCCGCCGACCTTCGCCAAGGCCGGCGAGCTCGGCATCGGCGCGATCGCGTTCAACTTCGAGCCGATCTATGCGTTGCGCGACCGCATCGACGCGTACAAGGAAGGCATCGCGAACTGCACCGAGCCCATCGGCCAGTTCAAGAACGACAACATGATGATCACCAACTCGGTGATCTGTTGCGAGACGCGCGAAGAGGCTCGCAACATCGCGTTGCGCAACGGTCGCGGCTACCTCGTCACGATGGTGAACCTGTACCACGACACGATGCCGAAGTCGCAGGACGCCATCACGTGGCCTTCGTCGCCGCTGCAGCTGCGCGACCTCGCCGCCGGCGACCCGGACGCGTTGCTCGACGGCCTCATCGAGGCCGGCTACATGCTCATCGGCACGCCCGACGAGGTGTGCGAGCAAATCAGTAACTGGGGCGACGTCGGCATGGACCAGCTGTGCTTCGGTCTGCCCATCGAGGGCATGCACCACGAGGAGGTGCTGGCCACACTCGAACTGTTCGGCGACAAGGTGATCCCCGAGTTCGACAAGGACCGCAAGCACTCGACCGACTACTACCGCGAGCAGGCCAAGCCGAAGTTCGGCACGTTCTCGCAGCCGTTGCCCGACATCGAGTGGCCCACCCTCATCCCCGAGACCGCGCTGAAGCCCATCGGCTGAGCGCGATCGTCACCAGGTAGAGCCCGTGCCACGCGACGGCACAGCAACCCGAGCCCGTCTCCTTCGTGAGGCGGAGCGGCTGTTCGCGCGGCGCGGGCTCTACCAGGTCACCGTGCGCGAGATCCTCGAGGCGGCCGGCCAACGCAACGTCTCGGCGCTCACGTATCACTTCGGTTCGCGCGAAGGGGTGCTCGACGCGATCCTCGAACGACACAACGAGTCCACCGACGCGGCGCGTGGCCGTCTGTACTCGGCCATCGGCCCCGGCGCGTCGACGCGCGATCTGGTCGCGTCGCTCGTCGTGCCCTATGCGGCCAACCTGGCCACGCCTGAGGGCCGGGACTACCTGCGCATCGTGGCGCAGCTGTCGTCGCGCTTCAGCACCTGGCGCGAGCCGAACCCGGGCACCGGCGAGAACCTGATCGAGATCCTCGGTCGCCTCGAGGAGCAACCGGCCGACCTGCCGGCGGCCATCCGGCGCGAGCGCGTGGTCGAGCTCATCATGCTCATGACGGTGGCCCTCGCCGAACGGGCGCGCGTCGTGGAATCCGGCCGTCGTCCGGTCGAGCTCGACGAGCACACGTTCGCGGCCAACCTGACCGATGTCCTCGTGGGCATCCTCGAGGCACCGCGGCGCGGGGCGCTCCCGGAGCTCCACGCCCCCACGGGTGATCCGGTCGGGTAGACCGGCCTACGATCACCCGATGGAGGTTTTCGAAACACGACTCCCGGGTGTCGGCGTGCGCTACGAGTTCACCACGAGTGACGACGAACGGCTCGGTGTGCTGGTCCGACGCGACGGCCGGCGCGAGGTGGCGTTGTACGACCGCGACGATCCCGACGCGTGCCGGGCTGCCATAGCGCTCGACACCGCCGACACTGCGACCCTCATCGACCTGCTCGGCGGCAGCAAGATCACCGAGCGTCTGGCCGACCTCCGCCACGAGGTCGAAGGTCTGTCGATCGAGTGGATCACCATGCGCGACGACACGGGGCTCACCGGGCGCACCATCGAAGACGGTCACATCCGCAGCGTCACGGGTGCCTCGGTGGTCGCGGTCATCCGGGGCGACCGTTCCATACCCGGGCCCGGGCCCGACTTCCGCTTCGAAGGCGGCGACGTCGTACTGCTCATGGGCGACGCGGCCGGCGTGCAGGCAGGCGCTCGGTTGCTCGCTCCGTGATGGTGCTCGCGGCCGGCACCTCGGGCGACATCCTGGTCGAGCTCGGGGCGGTCATCCTCGCGCTGGCGGTCCTCGGACGACTTGCCGATCGGTTCGGCCTACCGGCGATCCCGCTCTTCGTGATCATGGGTCTGGCGGTCGGTGAGGGCGGCGTGCACTCGCTCGAGGCGAGCACCTCGTTCATCAAGGTCGGCGCCGACATCGGCGTGGTCCTGTTGTTGTTGCTCTTGGGCCTCGAGTACGACGCCGAAGATCTGCGCAGTGGGCTCCGGAGCAACTGGCTCGCCGGGCTGGTCGACCTGGTGCTGAACTTCGCGCCCGGGTTCGTCGCCGGGCTCCTGCTCGGGTGGTCGGCGCTCGCTGCGTTCCTGCTCGGCGGGATCACCTACGTGTCGTCGTCAGGGATCATCGCCAAGCTGCTCGGCGACCTCGATCGGCTGGCCAACCGCGAGACTCCCGTGATCCTTTCGGTGCTCGTGTTCGAGGATCTCGTGATGGCCGTGTTCCTCCCCATCGCGGCCGTATGGGTCATCGGCGGTGCCCCGCTCGACGCCGTGCTGTCGGTGGGTCTCGCGTTGGCGGTAGTTGCTGCGGCAGTGTTCGCGTCGCTCCGTCTCGGCGTTCACGTGTCGCGCATCGTCGACACGCGTTCGAACGAGCTGCTGATCTTCACCGTCCTCGGCCTCACGTTGCTCGTCGCGGGTCTGGCCGAACAGATCCAGGTCTCGGCCGCGGTCGGGGCGTTCCTGCTCGGGGTCATGTTGTCGGGCCACGTGGCCGAGCGCGGGCGCGCGTTGCTGTTGC
>JBKJKR010000315.1:0-7933 GCA_046597135.1 Acidimicrobiales bacterium
ATGTGCGACGGCCATGGCCGACGCGATGCCCACCCGAAGGCCGGTGAACAACCCCGGGCCGAGGTCGACCGCCACCACGCTGATCTCGCGCAGCTCGATGCGGGCCTGGCGGCGCACGAAATCGATCTGCGGGGTGAGGATCTCGGCGTGGCGCTTCGCCCGCGACGAATGTGCGGATGCCAGCACGCCCTCGTGCCCACCGATCGCACATCCGACCTGCGCCGTGGCGCTTTCGATGCCGAGCACCAGCATCAGTTGCCTCCTCCGTGCAGGCTGCACCATTGGTCGATCGCGGCGGTCAACGCCCGGGTTCGCGCCGACCAACGGTTGCCCACCGGCACGAGCGTGATCTCGCGCTCGTCATCGGTCGCACCGAAGGTGATGCGGATCTCGAGGTAGTCCGACGCCAGCGCGGGAGCGATGAGATCGCCCCACTCGATCAAGGTGACCGAATCGCCGTCGAGCAGTTCCTGCAGTCCCAGGTCGAGGACCTCGTCGAGTTGTTCGAGGCGATACACGTCGAGGTGGTTCATCTCGAGGCGTCCCCGGTACACGCGGGCCAACGTGAACGTGGGGCTCGTGATGAGCTCGGTGACCCCCAACGCGGCGCCGAAGCCTTGCGTGAAGGCGGTCTTGCCGGCGCCCAGGTCACCCACGAGCAGCAGGACGTCGCCGGGCCGGGCCAGTTCGGCGAGAGCGGCCGCAAGCCCGCGCGTCTGCGCGACCGATGATGTCGATGCGGTGACAGGCACGGGGAGTCAGGCTAGCGAGCGCACCGCCTGCTCCACGGCGACCGTCGCCATGATGCGGACCACGTCGACATCCCACGGGTGCGACTCGTCAGGTGCCTGCCCCACCGACACCGCCACGAGGGCATCCCCGTCGGAGCGGGCATGCGCAGGAAAGAGCGCTCGGGCAAGCCCGTCATGGCCGCTCTGCGCCAGCAGCTGGCAGCCCACCTTGTCGAGCGGAGCGTTCGTGAGGATGACGCCGATCGTGGTGTTGGTGCCGGCCGGGGCGAGTCCTCCGGGCGGCACCGGTTCGCCCGCCGCCGCGCCGAACTGCTCGGGCGGCTCCGGCCAGACGAACGACCCGTGCGCGACCGCCGCGGCGTGGGAACCGTCGTCGATGTCGCCCACTGCGTTGACCGCCACGATCGCGGCGACCACGAGCGTCTCGCGGCGGACCACCGCGACCCCGAGGCCTCCGGGACGAACGTGTTCGGCGCCACGCCACTTCCCCACCGTCGCGCCGGTGCCGGCACCGAGCTCGCCCCATTGCACCGGCCCGTCGGTCGCTTCCATCGCTGCGCGATAGCCGTCGGCCGCGGTGGGCCGGACGGTGGCGTCGCCCTGACCGAGGTCGTACAGCGACATGCCGACCACGATCGGCACGAGCGCCGCCTTGGTCGCAAACCCGCGGTCGTTCACGCTGCACCACTGCATGACCCCGTCGCATGCCGCGAGGCCGAAGGCCGATCCGCCGCTCAGGACCACGGCATCGAGGCAAGCGACCGTCCTCGTCGGATCGAGCAACGCGAACTCCCGCGTCGCCGGAGCGCCGCCCCGCACCTCGCCCGACGCGACCGAGCCTTCGGGAAGGATCACCACCGTGCAGCCGGTACGCGCCTCCTCGTCGGTGTGGTGACCGACGAGCACGCCGGCCAGGCCGAGGTCGATGGGTGTCCGGGCGTTCATCGGGCCGCGCCCTCGTAGCGACGCGGCACGCGCGCCGTGAGCGCACACGTGACCTCGTAGCCGATCGTGTCGAGCAGCTCGCCGACCTCGTTGGCCGTGATCGCGTCGTCGCCCTGGCGCCCGATGAGGATGACCTCGTCACCCACCTGGGCGTTCACCACGCTCACGTCGAGCATGAGCTGGTCCATGGTGACGACGCCGAGGATGGGGCAGCGGATGCCGCGCACCAGTGCGACGCCTCCGTCGAGACCGAGCGAGCGGCGCACGCCGTCGGCGTAGCCGATGGGCACGGTGGCCACTTGCGTGGGCCGCATGGCCCGCCAACGCCGGCCATAGGAGACGCCCTCCCCGACCGCAACCTCGTGGAGGTGAACGATCTGGCTGCGGAGCGTGAGCGCGGGGCGAAGGTCGATCGCCCCGTCGAGCGCGGCCGAGGGTGCGATGCCGTAGATGGCGATTCCGCAGCGCACGAGGTCGAACCGAGCGTTCGGGTGCGCGATGGCGCCGGCGGAGTTCGCGGCATGCACCATGGCCGGCCGGTGGCCGTTCGCGGCGAGCAGGTCCAGCACGTCCGACAGCCGACCGAGTTGCGCGTCGGTGAACGAGTCGTCGGGCGAGTCGGCGACCGCGCAGTGGGTCCACACGCTCTCGACCTCGAGCACACCCGATGCCACGATCGCTCCGGCCAGCGCGACCACGTCGACCGCGGCGGCCCCGACGCGATTCATCCCGGTGTCGACCTTGAGGTGCACCGGCCATGGGACGTGGGCTCCGGGGCGGACCGCCTCGGCCGCGGCACGGATGCCCACGTGCGAGTACACCGTGATGCGGAGGTTCGCGTCGAGCGCGAGGCGCATCTCCCATGGCCGCGGCTCGCTGAGCACGAGAATCGGCGCGTCGATGCCCGCGTTGCGCAACTCGAGTGCCTCGTCGACGAACGCCACGGCGAGCCACACCGCGCCACCACGCAGCGCAGCCCGAGCCACCGGAACTGCGCCATGGCCGTACCCGTTGGCCTTCACGACCGCGCACACCATCGACGGATGCGCCGCGGCGCGCAGGGCGCGAACGTTGTGCTCGATCGCGTCGAGGTCGACGGTCGCCCACGTCGGGCGCATCATGCCCCCCGCAACGACGAGAGAACGCCGGGCAGGTGGACCAGGAGGTCGCCCGCGACCATCCCCTCGGGCGGCGCCGCACGAGCGGCGCGGCCGTGCACGAACGCGGCCCCTGCTGCGGCGTGCAAGGAGGTCAGACCGCGCGCCAGCAACGCACCGATGAGCCCGGCCAGCACGTCCCCGGTACCGGCGGTCGCCAGCCGTGCGTCGCCGGTGTTCGAGACCAGCACGCGGCCATCGGGGTCGCTGATGATCGTCGTCGGCCCTTTCAACAGCACCACGGCGTTCGCTCGCTCGGCCAGCTCGCGCACCGATGCGAAACGATCCGCCGCCGGGGCCGCGCCCGAGATGTCTGCGAACTCGCGGTCGTGCGGCGTGATCACCGTTGGGTGCGCGCGACCGGCCAGGAATCTCGGGGCGTCGCGTCCGAGCACGGTGAGCGCGTCTCCGTCGATCACGAGCGGCCGCTCGACCTGCGCGACGAACGATGCCAGCGACTCGTGCAGATCGGCGGCGCGCCCGAGGCCGGGCCCCACGACGAGCGCGCCGAAGCGGGCCGCCTCGACCGGATCGACGTGGAGGTCGCGACCGATGTCGACCTGCACGACCTCCGTAGGCGCGCCCGGGTCGTGCCCTCCCGGAACCGACAGCCGGACGTAGCCGGCACCGCCGCGCATCGCGCCACCGCACGCGAGCCGCGCCGCACCGGCCATGCCCGGTGAACCGGCCACCACCCACACTGCGGCACGCCACTTGTGCGCGTCGGCGCGGCGCGGCGCCAGCCACGACGCGATGTCCCGGGCCTCGACGAGGTGCGCTCGTGACGCCGACACGTCGACTCCGATGTCCACGACCTCGATCTCGCCGCACGCATCAGGGCCCTCGGCCAACAGCAAGCCAGGTTTCAACGCGGCGAACGTGACGGTGTGCACGGCGCGCGACGGCGCACCCCGCGTCACTCCCGTGAGCCCATCGATGCCCGACGCGATGTCGATGGCCAGCACCGGCGTTGCGTCGTCAGCGGGTCGCGGTGCCCGGTAGTCGCGCATCAGACCGGTGCCGTAGGCCGCGTCGATCACCAGATCACACGACGGCAGCACCGCGGGGGCGCCGCTCGCTTCGATCACCCGCACGTGCACGCCACGCGCCTGCAACTTTCGCCCGGCGACACGTCCGTCGTTGCCGTTGTTGCCCTTGCCGGCCACCACCACGACGCGACGCCCGTACGAACCGCCCAGGAGCGCCAGCGCACGGCGGGCCACCGCGGCGCCCGCACGATCGATGAGCACCTCGACCCGCTCCGGCGCGGCCGCGTCCACCGCGGCCATCTCCTCCGGGGTGACGATCGGGATCACGCTTCAGAACCTAGTGCGCTACCTGAAGCACGCCTCACGTCAGGCAAGCGCTACCGCAATGGCCTGCGCGTCCCGCGAGGTGTGGGTGAGCGTGAGCAGCCACCGGCCGACGCCGAGCTCGCACGCCCGGGTCAGCGCTGATCCGTGCAGGCGCACCGATGGCGCCCCTGAATCGGCGCGCTCCACCTCGATGTCGAACATCGCCACTTCACCGATGCCGCAACCGAGCGCCTTCATCACCGCTTCCTTCGCCGCGAAGCGCACCGCATACCGCTCGGTCGGGTCGTGGCGAAGCTCGGCGTAGGCGCGCTCGTCGGGGCGGAACAAGCGCGTCTTGAGCCCGGGGGTGCGCGCCAGCGACGTGCGGAAGCGTTCGATCTCGACGACGTCGAGGCCGATGCCGATCACGACATCGCGTCGGGGGTCTCCGACCGCCAACGCGCCGCAAGCTCGACCACCGGCAACGTGAGCAACTCGAGCACGTCGAGGTCGCCGAGCAGATCCTCGCGGAAGCTCGGCTCGGTCTCGGTGACCATGTCGCGCAGCGCCGCGTAACGCTCGCGGTAGCCCTGGAGCACGCCGCGCATGACCGCCGGGCGCAGCCGGTCGTGGAACTTGACCTGCAACAAGGTGATACCGGTGGGCTGGTTGTCCTTCACCTCGGGTACGAGGATGATCGACCGGCCGTCGTAGCCGACGGCGACATAGACCAGCTTCTCGAGTGCGACCTTGTGCTTGCTACCGCGCAACGTCGGGTCGCGATCGGTGCGCGAGGGCAGCGAACGGGAGATGCCACCCCGATCGACCACCAAGGCGGTGGCGGTGTCGTCGTCGTCGAGCCCCTCGACGCGGTAACGGATGAAGCCGCGCGTCTCGACGACTGCCGGATCGAGATCGGCGAGCGTGCGCAACGTGCGATACGTGAGGCGATCGCGTGGTGTGCCCGCCTCGATGACGGCCTTGGCCAATGCGCTCTGCAGCAGCGTCTCGTCGCTGCGCGAGATCCCCACCGTGACCGTCTTGGCCTGGTGCTTGATGGCGTCGATGGGCCGGGTGAGCTCTTCGATGGCCAACGTGGCCGACGAGACGAGATCGTCGAGCACCACGCTCGGCGTTCCGATGCGACCGAACTCGACCTGATAGGACTCGAGCGGGACCTGCTCGAGCGCGTAACGGAGGGTCGCGGCGAGCCGCACCGCCGTGCTCGCCTCGAGGTGGCCGTTGAACGCACCCGTGCGGAGGTTGTCGAAGAACACCGACGCCTGGCGTTCGAACACCGGACGCAAACCGGTGAGCAACTGCTCGCCGCTGGCCGAAGGCGCAGCCGCGGTGGCTCGCTCGATGGCGCTGCGGATCTCGCGCAACGGCCGCGCTTGTGCATCGATCGAACGAGCCGCCTCGTAACCGAACAGATGACCGACCACCGTGGACAGCACGAACGCAAGCCGCGGGTGCACGGGTGGAACGGAGATGGCGTCCATCGCGGCCGAGAACCGCTTCTCGCCTTCGTTCACGATGACGATGGGCGCCGCCTTGTGCGCTCGGTAGATCGCCACTTCCTTCGCGACATCATCGGCGGTGGAGCCCACGAGCCCGGCCGCGCAGACCAGGATCATCGGCTCCGACGACAGATCGATGTGCTTCTTGTCCTCGGTGGCGTCGTGCGCGATCGACTTGTAACAGAGCTCCGACAACTTGATGCGAAGTTCCTTCGCCGCGATGTAGTTGGTGCCGTTGCCGACCACCGCCCAGTACCGGCGGCTAGGTGCGTGCCGACGTGCCGCCGCCGCGATGGCGGGTCGCGTCTCGAGCGTGGCGGCCATGGCGTCAGGCAGGTCGCGCAACGCTCGGAGCAACGCTTGGCGCGAACCGTTCGCCGCCGCCGATCCGTGGACCACGTCGGCGATGGCCACCGCCAGCAGGAACCCCGCGGCGATCTGGGCGTAGAAGGCCTTGGTGGATGCCACGCTCATCTCGACGTCGCGACCGTCGGATGTGTACAGCACGCCGTCGGCCTTGTCGGTGAGGTCGCTGTTTCGCCGGTTCACGATGGCCACGACGGTGGCGCCACGCGCCCGGACCACGTCGACCGTGCGATTGGTGTCGGTGGTGGTGCCGCTCTGGCTGACCGCGATGATGAGCGTGTCGGACATGTCGGCGCGCACGTCGAACCCCGAGAGCTCGGTCGCGAGCGTCGCGTCGACATCGATCGCCGAGCCGCGGAGCTCGTCGCGAATCGACACCGCCACGCTCTCGGCGGCGACCGCCGCAGTGCCCTGACCGATGGTGATGATGTGCCGTATCGCGCCGGACGCGAGCCGAGCACGAAGCGACGGCGAGAGCGTGTCGTTGCCCAGTGTCACGCCGAGCACACCGTCTCGCTCGACGAGCTTGCCGCGCAGGGTCTTGCGGAACGACGACGGCGCTTCGGAGATCTCCTTCAGGAGATAGTGCGGGAAGTCGCCACGGTCGATGTCTCGGGTGGTGATCTGCGCAGTGGCGATCTCGTGTTCGCGCACCGGCAGCTGCGTACCGTCGTAGGCGATGCGGGCGATGCCGGCGAGCGTTCCGGCCAGCTGCCCCTCGAGCTCGATGATCTGCCCGCGACTCGCACTCAGGTTGTCGGGGTTGCCCGGCGTCTCCCCGTCCATGCGGAGGTAGCGCGACGTCTCCTCGACGACGCCGTAGGGCTCGCTGGCGACGATGTAGGCATCGTCGGCCAAGCCGACGTAGAGGGCCTGGCCGCTGCCTCGCAGCGCGAACTGGAGGGTGTACGGCGACTGCACCGTGCTCGCGCCGATCGCGACAGATCCCTCGAACCCGGCAACCGTGCGCCGGAAGGCTTCGATCGTGCTCGACTCGGTGCGCAGGTACTTCGACAGGAGTGCGGGTATGACCTTGGCGTCGGTGGTGATCTCGGGTGCGATGCACAGGTTCTCGGTGGCGATGAGATCGGCGAAGTTGTCGACGTCGCCGTTGAGGGCACCGATCGAGTACGGGCCGTCGTCGCCCGCGATCTGCTCGCCGTTGAGCGGGTGGGCGTTCGGCTCGGACACGATGCCGACGCTCGCCCAGCGGGTGTGTCCGAGCACCAGAGCGTGGACGTGTTCACCGGTGAGCGCTTCCCGAAGGAGCTCGTCCTCGCGAATCGCGGCGCGCAGCACGCGCCCGTTGTCGCCCAGCTCCCCGATCTCGGCGGCGGCCTTGTAGACGAAGCTCAACCAGCCGGGGCCGACGCGCACCGAGTGGTTCTGGAACAAGGGATCTCGGCTGCGTCGTTCGAGCTCGGCGGTGACCGGGGCCGACGTGAGATCCAGACCATGGTCGAAGACCAGCAGGTGCAGACCGGCGCTGTCGCGGCCGCGCACTTCGAGGCGGTTGAGAGCCGACATCGCCTGCTGCGTCGACAGATACGCCGCCAGACCGGCGGTGCTCGGGCCGATGCCGGCGAGCTCGGTGACCGCAGCGGCCGTGCGCAGCCGGTCGCGCTCGATGCTCCAACAGGCGTCCTTCGCCCGGATCAGCAGCGCGTTCACCCGCTCGATGTCGGCCACGGGAGCGAGATCGAGGGCCCGCTCCAACGCGGCGATCGCCGAACTGATCGCCGCGGTGTCGGCCTGCAGCCCCTTGACGAGCGAACGGTCGTCGCGCAGGCACAGCAGACCCGGCAGGCCGAGCAGCAAACTGTTGACGTGTTCGAGCCGCGCGACCGCGTCCGTCAGCGCGTCACCACCGGATTCGGCAACGGCCGACGCGGAGAACG
>JBKJKR010000582.1:0-2912 GCA_046597135.1 Acidimicrobiales bacterium
GTGCCCGTGACCGCCCTTGCGAGCGGGGGCGCGATCGAACCGATCGAGATCCAAGAGGAGATGGAGCGATCCTTCCTCGACTATGCGATGTCGGTCATCGTCTCCCGTGCCCTGCCCGACGCCCGCGACGGCTTGAAGCCGGTGCACCGCCGCATCCTCTGGGGCATGCACGATCTCGGCGCCCGGCCCGATCGTCCGCGCCTCAAGTCGGCACGCGTCACCGGTGACGTCATGGGCAAGTACCACCCGCACGGCGACAGCGCGATCTACGACGCGCTCGTGCGCATGGCCCAGCCGTTCTCGTTGCGGCACCCGCTGGTCGACGGCCAGGGCAACTTCGGTTCACCCGACGATCCGCCGGCCGCGGCGCGCTACACCGAGTGCCGGTTGGCCCCCATCGCTATGCAGATGCTGGGCGACATCGACGAGAACACCGTCGACTTCGCCGACAACTACGACGGCAAGAACCGCGAGCCGGTCGTGTTGCCGGCCCGGTTCCCGAACCTGTTGGTCAACGGCAGCCAAGGCATCGCGGTCGGCATGGCCACCAACATCGCGCCGCACAACCTCGGCGAGATCATCGACGCGACGATCCACCTCATCGACAATCCCGAGTCGACCCCTGACGACCTCATGCAGTTCGTCAAGGGCCCGGACTTTCCCACGGGCGGCATCATCATGGGGCGCAACGGCATCCTCGACGCGCTGCGCACCGGTCGTGGTTCCATCCGCCTGCGGGCGGTGGCCACCATCGAGGAAGGTCGCACCAGCGACCGCATCGTCGTCACCGAGATGCCGTATCAGACCAGCGTCGGTGCCACAGCGGTCAAGATCAAAGAGCTCGTCGACAGCCGCGAGATCGAAGGCATCCGCGACATCAACGACGAGTCGGCCAAGGGGCAGACCCGGCTCGTGATCGACCTCAAGCGCGACGCCCCGGGCCTCGTGATCCTGAACAACCTGTACAAGCGCACCCCGCTGCAGACGACGTTCTCGGTCAACACGGTCGCGCTCGTCGACGGCGTGCCGCGCACGCTCAACCTCGCGCAGGCATTGCAGGCCTACGTCGGGCACCAGGTCGAGGTCATCCGTCGGCGTTCGCAGTTCCGACTCGACAAGGCGAAGCGCCGCGAACACATCGTGGACGGGCTCTTGCGGGCCCTCAACGTCATCGACGAGATCATCGCGCTCATCCGCCACTCGGAGGACGCGAGCGCCGCGCACGCCGGCCTGATGGCCGAGCCGTTCTCGTTCAGCGACGAACAGGCGACCTTCATCCTCGATCTGGCACTCCGGCGCTTGACGCGCCTCGCTCGCATCGACCTCCTGCAGGAGCAGAACGATCTGCTCGCCACCATCGCCGAGCTCGAGGCGATCCTCGGCGACGAACAGCGCCTGCGCGAGGTCATCAAGGAAGAGCTCACCCAGGTCAAGTCGGATTTCGCGAACCCTCGTCGCACGCGCATCGAGTACGACCCGGGCGACTTCGACATCGAGGACCTCATCGACGACGAGGACTTCGTCTTCACGATGAGCGCGTCGGGCTACGTCAAGACCATGGCCATCGACGAGTTCCGCACGCAAGGCCGTGGTGGTCGCGGGGTGAACAGCGCGAACCTCAAGGATGAGGACTACATCCTCCACCTCATCCACACCTCTGCGCACGCGTACCTGTTGTTCTTCTCGAACCGCGGTCGGGTGTACCGGTTGAAGACCCACGAGGTCCCGGTGGCCAGCCGTCAGGCGCGTGGCACCAACATCGTCAACCTGTTGCAGCTGCAACCAGGCGAGCACATCCAAGCCGTCATCGACACCCGCGACTACGAGACGAACCGCTACCTGTTCTTCGCGACCCGTCGCGGGCGGGTCAAGAAGACGCGGTTCAACGAGTACGACTCGTCGCTCAAGGCCGGCCTCATTGCCATCAAGCTCAACGATGACGACGAGCTGGTCAGCGTCATCCCCACCAACGGTGACGACGACGTGCTGATGGTGGCCCGCTCCGGCCAGACGGTGCGCTTCCACGAAGGCGACGTGCGCGCCATGGGTCGTTCGGCGGCCGGGGTTACCGGCATGCGGTTCCGTCGCGACGACGAGCTCGTCAGCGCCGCGGTGGCCAAACCCGACGGCACCTTGTTCATCATCACGTCGGCCGGCTTCGGCAAGCGCACGTCGATCGACCGCTATCCCACCAAGGGTCGCGGTGGGCTCGGTGTCATCGGCATCCGCATCACCGAACAACGCGGCCAGGTTGCGGCGGCGTTCTTGGTGAACGACGGCGAGGACATCGTGCTCGTCGCATCGGGCGGCACCATCATCCGTCTCGCGGTCGACGACGTTTCGGTGCAGGGCCGCGACGCCACCGGTGTGCGGCTCATGAACCTCGACGAGAACCAGTACGTCGCGGCGGCCACGCTGGTGAAGGATCGTGAAGAGGACAGCGATGCCGACGTGGTGGTCGATGCCGACGACGGCACGAACATCGGCGGGTCGACCGACGAAGCGAGCACGGCCGAAACGGTCGTCGATGACCTTGCGATCGAGGACGCCGCGATCGATGATGCGGTGACGGACGACGACTGAACAACAATCGCTCGCATCGGGCGCGGTTTGTTCGTAGCGTGAAAACGACTTCTCCCCAAAGTCCTGTGGAAGTAGTGGAGAACTCATGTTGCGAGTCACCGTTCCGCGCGAACGACGAGAGCGCGCGAGCGCGCTGGTCGTCACGTTGTTGGTGTTCACGATCGCGTTGGTGGGCATCGCCGTGCTCACGTTGACCGCACGCACGGTGCACGCCCGCGCGCAGGCCCAGACGGCGGCCGACGCGGTGGCATTGGCCGCGGCGTTCGACGGCCCCGCGGCGGCAACCCGCATCGCCGCGGCGAACGAGGTGGTCATCGTGCGCATCCGCG
>JBKJKR010000576.1:0-2975 GCA_046597135.1 Acidimicrobiales bacterium
ATGATCACGACTGCGACGAGTGCCAAGGCCATGACGACAATCGGGTATGTCAGTGCGCTCTTCACCTGACGCTTTGCCTCGATGTCTCGCTCGAGGTACCCGCTCAACTGTTCGAACACCTCGTCGAGTCGGCCCGTGTACTCCGACGCCCGCACCATTGCGATGTAGTAGCCAGGGAATGCGCGTGGATGCATCGAAATGGCATCACCGAAGCTCGAGCCCGCGCGCACTCGTTGACGGATGTCGCCGAGGATCTCTCGGAGTTTCTCTGACGAGGTCTCTTCAGCGACGATGGCGAGTGCATCGAGTATCGGTATGCCCGCCTGAAGGAAGGAGGCAGCCTGGCGCGAGAAGTTCATGAGGTCTTCGGCTTTGACCGAGCGGCCGAAGTTGTACTCGCGCTTGTACCACGGTGCGTCGGCGCGCTTGATCGATGCCGCCGCTACCGATTTCGTGTTGGACGTATCCGACGCCGGAGGCACGTCGTGAAGCATGTCGGTCATGCGAGATCCTCGGTGACGAACACGTGGCGGATGACCTCGTCAATGGTGGTATGTCCTTCTTCAACCAACCGCACCGCTTCCATCTGCAGCGTCCGCAGGCCTTTAGCGACCGCCCCCGCTCGTGCTTCGCGGGGCGTGCGGCCCTCGACGACGAGTGCGCGGATGTCGTCGTTGACTGCGAGAACCTCATAGACACCTATGCGGTCGTAGAAGCCGGTACCCGAACAGAGATTGCAGCCGGCGCCCCGCCTCCATTCGATGGCATCCGTGCCACCGAGCCGCCGGAACGTCGCAAGTTCCGCAGGTGTCGGCTCATACGTGGCGGAACAAGAGGTACATATGCGGCGCACCAAACGCTGAGCGACGACACCCACGATGGAGGACGTGACGAGGAAGGGCTCGATTCCCATGTCGAGCAGGCGATACAGCGCAGACACGGAATCGATGGCGTGTACCGACGAGAGCACGAGGTGGCCGGTGAGCGCCGATTGCACAGCGATGCGGGCCGTCTCGACATCGCGCACCTCGCCCACCAGGATGACGTCAGGATCCTGCCGCAGGATCGACTTCAGGCCCGTGGCAAAGGTAAGACCGGCTTGCTCGCTGATCTGGATCTGGTTGATCGATGGGAAGATGTACTCGACCGGATCTTCGATGGTGGTGACGTTGATATCGGGCCGATTGATCTCGGTGAGCGTGGCGTACAGTGTGGTGGTCTTGCCGCTGCCGGTGGGCCCGCTCACGATGACCATGCCGAACGGCGACTGCACGATGCGGGAGTAGATCTTGTGGGCGTCGTCGGGCATGCCGAGCTCGCCGAGACGGTGCAGCGACCTGCTCTTGTCGAGCAACCGCAGCACTGTCTTCTCGCCCCAGATCGTGGCGGTGGTCGATACTCGAACGTCGAGGTCGCGACCGTCGACGTTCATCTGGAACTGGCCGTCCTGTGGCCGGCGCCTTTCGACGATGTTCATGCCCGCCATGATCTTGACCCTGCTGGCTAGTGCCGGGCCGATGTTGACGGGCAGCGACAGCACCTCCTTGAGGCGGCCGTCGATGCGGAAGCGAATGCGCACCCGGTCGTTGACCGGCTCGATGTGCACGTCGGACGAACGCTCGCGAAGAGCTTGGGTGACGATCTTGTTGACCACTTGGATGACCGGGGCATCGTCGTCGCCGACCTCGGTGAAGAGCTCGGCGGCCTCGGTGCTTGCGGATGCCACTTCAGATGTGGCGAACTGCTCCAGGTGATGCTCCACCTCGGCCAGGGCCGGATAGGCAGTGTTCATCGAGGCGGCTACCTCGACGCTGAGCGCAATCGCGAGGTGCACCTGCATCACTGCCACGGTTTCGAGAAAGCGGATCACGCGGATATCGAAGGGGTCCGCAACCGCGACGGTAAGCGTGGACCCGTCGTAGCTGACAGGGAGGATCGACCAGCGGTGTGCGTCGTGTGAGCTGATCCAGGCCGTGGCCTCCGGCGACGGCTGCTCGTCGCGGAGGTTCGCCAGCGGGATCTGGAGCAAACGCGCCACGGTGTAGGCGAACGTGCGCTCGTCGACCCCAACCTCGAGCAGCATCTGGCGAAGCGAGCCGCCGCTCACCGCCTGGTCGGCGATGGCCTGCTCGATTCGGCTGGGATCGACGGCGCCTGCGCCGGCGCTCACCAAGAGCCCGGCGAGCCGAGCCAGGTCGATGGGGGCCTGCCGCATGTCGGGAACGACGCGCGTCCGAGGAAGGTCGATGACCTGCTCCACCTCAGGACCTCGTCGAAGTTTCATGTCATCCCATCTCAAATGCCCGGAGAGATGCCTTAGATGATCAGAAGCATCCGGTATCTGCTCGAAGGCACGATTGTGGCCTGGAATCAGGCAGAAGTCCATGAACATGAAGATGAACTATTGGAAACGGCCGATTGACCTATCACGTCGCCATCACGACGGGATTCACCCTGATCAGGCGGTCTCGAAGACCGTCCGGCCATCGGAAATGCTGACGTGAACCTGTCGCGCGACGAGGTTGGTGCCTGCCAGGTCCCGGGCGATCGAGACATGCGCGGCACGCGCACCGACGCGAACGCCGTCGGGAAAGCGGGCCACGAGGGGCACCTGCACCGGGCCGAGCTCGCGATCGTGCACGACCGTCATGGCGTCGACGGTGGCCACACCGGAGCGTGCGTTGTCGACCGGTACCCGTTCGGCTTCGAGCACCGCGGCCATCGACCCGCAACGGTCGATCGACCATGGCGTCGCCGGCGGCGTCGCGGCGAACACCGTGGCCGCGAAGTCGCTCGGCGCGCCGCCCACGCCGACCACCAACGCTCGCTCGCGCGCCGCACCGCGGCACCGCTCGACGGCGGACACGATCGCGTGCGTCACGTATGTGGCCCCAGGTCCACCGAAGTACGGCAGGCCTCCGGTGAGCGTGAAGTCACGAGGGTCGTTTGCATCGACGCCCAGCGCGTTGAGCGAC
>JBKJKR010000116.1:0-10792 GCA_046597135.1 Acidimicrobiales bacterium
TGGATGGCGATCTCGGGTGGGGTCGGTGCGCCGCCCCCCGGGCACGAACGCAACCGCGGGAACAACGGCGTGTCGCCGAACGCTCGTTGCGCGGCGATGTACGCGAGGTAGAAGGGCACCGCGGAGCCGAGCATCGTGGCGCCCGCGTCGGCCATGGCCAGCGGGCTGCGCACGGGATCGAACGCCTCGACGAGCAGGGTCGACGCGCCCGTGCGGAACTGCGCCGCGACGAAGGTCGGCCCGCCGATGTGGGGCATGGGATAGGCGATCGGGAACAGATCGTCGTCGGTGATGGCGACGTTGTGCACGATGCCGTTCGAGCCGTGCATCAGCGACACATCACTGTGCTTCGCACCTTTGGGGCGGCCGGTGGTGCCCGACGAGTAGAAGATCCAACGCACGGTGCTCGCGTCGGCCGGTGCCGCCGTCGCGAACGGCGGAAGCGTTTCGGGATCGGCACCGGGCAGCGCGAGGTCGGGCGCGCCGATGTCGCACACCAGCACTTCGCATCCGTGGCGTGCGGCGATCTCGTCGGCCATCGACGCGTGGTCGAATCCGCGCCACGAGCGGGGGACGATGAGCAGGTCGGTGCCCGCCTGCTCGACGATGAAGTCGACCTCGGCCTCACGCAGGATGGCGATGATCGGGTTCTGCGTCGCGCCGATGCGGGCCAGCGCGCTCATCAACACCACGGACTCGAGGCACGTGGGCAACTGCCAGCTCACCACCGAACCGGGGCCGATGCCGCGGGCCCACAGTGCCGCGGCGACCCGCAGCGCCGCGTCGCGGTACTCGCGCATCGACAACCGTCGACCTCGATCGTCCGCGAACATCGCCGCATCGGGGCTCGCATCAGCGCGTGCCTCCACGAGCTGCCACCAACTCACCGGCACCGGGAACGGTTCGGCCTTCGCTCGCATCGCAACCCCCCGGTCGAGCACGTCGAACCGATGCTACGACAAGGCGACGACCGGCCCGATCTATCGTGACCGCACGGCGAACTTGGGGGACCGATGACCGGACGGCTGGCAGGAAAGGTCGCGCTCATCTCCGGATCAGCGCGCGGGCAAGGGGCCACCGAGGCGGCGATCTTCGTGCGCGAAGGTGCGTGCGTGGTCGTGAGCGATGTGCTCGACGACCTCGGCCGCGCAACCGTGGCCGCGCTCGGTGATCGCGCCTGCTACGTGCACCTCGACGTCACCCGAGACGACGACTGGCGCCATGCCGTCGCCGAGGCCGAGCGCGTGTTCGGCCATCTCGACGTGCTCGTGAACAATGCGGGCATCGGGATCCCGCCGCATCCCCTGGTGCGCACCACCGACGACGAACATCAGCTGACCATGAGCATCAACCTCGACGGTGTGTGGCGGGGCATCCGCGCCGTCGTCCCGGCCATGCAACGTGCGGGGGCCGGATCGATCGTCAACATCTCGTCGATCGACGGCATCGTGGGCGTCGGCTACATGGCGAGCTACGTCGCCAGCAAGTTCGCGGTGACCGGCCTCACCAAGGCGGCCGCGCTCGAGCTCGGGCGACACAACATCCGGGTCAACTCGGTGCACCCCGGAGTGGTGGAGACACCGATGCTCGATGCCGCGTCGCCGGCGGTGCGGGAACGACTCGATCGGCTGATGCAGCAACAACCCATCGCCCGCATCGGCCGACCGGAGGAGATCGCCAACGTCGTGCTGTTCCTGGCGAGCGACGAGGCGTCCTACGTCACGGGCACCGGGATCGTGGTCGACGGCGGCCACCTGGCCGGGCCCTGGCGTGAGCCCATGGACTGAGCGTGGGCTGAGCGGGCGTCGCGTGCGATGTGTGGGCGGGAGGGGGTACCGCCCACACATCGCACGACGCAACCAGGAACCGGGGGTGTGTCGCGTGCACCCGCCGGAATCATTCAGCAGCCGCCGCCCCGGGGGAGGAGGGCAACGAGTGCATGGAGATGACTGTGCCGCAGACCGATTACGTCCGGTTTGCGGGGCTGTGAACGTCGCGGATCGAGAATCTGACGCGTTCCCCTCACCCGCCTCCTGCGTGGCGTCCCGAGCAGCGCGCATCCGTTTCGCATCGACCGTCGTAGACCATCGAAACAACGGAAAGAAGCGGAGAATGATCCGCAAGTTTGTAACAAGAACCCGTACGACGACGACATCCTCCGCGAGGCCGTGTTGGCCGCCGCGCTCGACGGCGTGCTGTCGGGTCCCGGTCCCTGCACCGTGTTCGCGCCCGACGACGCCGCGTTCAAGCGCACGGCGCGCGACCTGGGCATCCCGATCGGCGGTGGGTCCGAGCAAGAAGTGCTCGGCGCGATCGCCGGTGCACTCGGCGGCGAGCTCGCCAAGGTGCTCACCTACCGCGTGACGCCTAGAGCGGGGCACAGCCGGTCTGGCCCGAGGTGAGCCGCGCGTTGGCCCAGGTGATCGCCGCGGGCAGGCCGCCGGTGCGCACCGCGAGGTGGCCGCCTTGCACGATGGTCGTCTGCACCGGCGTGCCCTGCGCACAGGCCCGGTTGAGGTAGGCGTTGTGCAGCGAGAAGGGGATGGCGGGGAAGTCACCCGGCGCGACGGTGCCGGTGGCGCCGACAAGGAGGATCGGGCGGGTCTGGCGGTGACCGGGATCGGATGCGGCGAACGCCGCGGCCCACGCCGGTACCTCGACCGGGTTGCGGAGCAGACCGCCGTTCGGCAGGTCGGCGAAGAGCTGATACGTGTCGTCACGACAGCCGAGGTTGAACTGGGGAAGCCGGCTGATCGCCGCGGGGCTGAGGACGGCGTTGTAGTCGAGCGACGGGTTCGCAGCGCGCTGACCCTGGAGCAACCAAACGGCGAACGTGTCGTTGGCCCAGCCGTAGAGGTAGTCGGTGAGGTTCGCCACCGGATCGAGGGCGATGGCACCTCGCACGTCGAGATCGGGAGCGTACGTCACGGCCTCCTCGGCGAACCACAGGGCCGCGTGCCCGCCGGACGACAGGCCGCTCGCGAACGCCCGGTTCGACACGTTGGGGTTGGCATTGCGAGCGGCGCGGATGGCGTCGATCAGGCTGCGGCCGGTACCCGGGCCGTGCATGTACGGGTGCACGCCCGGTTCACCGATGGCCTCGAGGTCGGGATACACCACCGCGTAGCCGGCGTTGAGCCACGGATCGATCGGGTCGGGATAGTTGGCTCGGGCAAGGACGCTGATCGCGCACTGGGCGCCGAGTCCGACGGGCCCATGGGCGACCACCATCACCGGCCATCCGCCGACCGGCGGCGAGCCCGGCGGCGTGAACAGCAGCGTCTTCTGCTGCGTCATCGCGCCCGCGGCGCCGACGGAGTTGTAACGAATGAGCTGGGCGCCGCTCGGGTGCTCAGCAGAGCTGATGACCGAACCAGGTTGACCGGACGCCACCACGCCCGAGCGGGTGAACCAGCCGAGCAGGTCGACGACGAGGTGCGTCGCCGCCGAGGTGAACAACCCGAACGAGGTGCCGTTGGTGGCCACGATGCCGGCGTTCGCGACGGTGGCGTCGGCCCTGTCGGCGTTGATGCTCGACACCTGCGGCAGGGCGCCGGTGCCGGAGTACCCGGTGACGAAAAGTGCCGCTTCGGACTGCGTGACGGTGAGGTTGGCGAGAACCGAGCCGATCTGACCGGCATCGACGCCGGCCACGGCGGCGCTGACCGCCAGCGTCGCGCTGGCCTGGACGTGTGCGCCGGCCCGGGTGTCGGCGAGGCGGGTCGGGTCGACGGCGATGAAGAGCCCGTCGGTGCCACTGGCGGCCGACGAGTCGGTGAACCAGCCCGCGACGTCGACGATCACATGGCCGACCGCGTTGCCCACGAGCGTGACCGAGCCGTCCGCGCCCACGGGGACGATGACCAGGTTGGCGACGGTCTGCCCGGGGCTCGAGACGTTGACGTTGGAGCTGGCCCCCGCGGCCGTGGTGCCGTTGGTCGGGATCACCTGCAGCCACCCGGCCGACACCGTCTGGGTCATCGTGACGTTGACGGCCACGGCGCGCACGCCGCTCGCGGGCACGCCGCTGCGGCCGGAGATCGGGACGCGACGCCCCGTGGACCCGAGCGCGGCAGGCGTGCCTTCGCCGCGGGTGTCGAGGACGCGGCCGCCGGCCGAGGGCACCGGGCGGTACCGGCCGGCCGTGCTGCCGGCAGCGGGGACGAACCAGCCGAGCAGGTCGATGACGAGGTTCGTGGTGGTCGACGCGTAGACCCGCACGTCGCCTGGCACGGTGAGCGGCACGATGACGAGGTTGGCCGCGGTCTCACCGACCTGGTCGGTGTTGGCGTTCGAGGTGCCGGGTCGGGGGCTGCCCGAGTAGGCGGTGACGAAACCGAAGGCCTCGGGGTCGGTGACGGTCAGGTTCAGCACCACAGCGGTCGCGTTGGACGGCACCCGCCCGTTGATCGGGACGCCCACCGAGCTGCCGGCGAGCACCTTCGACGAGGCCCGTGTGTCGAGCACCCGCACCGGATCGATCGACTCGAGCCGGGACGGCACCGACGGCGCGGCGGCGGCCGGTGAGCCTGGGAGCGCAGCCAACACCGTGGCGAGCAGTGCGGCGACGAGGATCGCACCACCAGCGCGGCGCCGGCCGGAGGCCGGTGATCTCGCACCCGACTCGGCACCCTGGGACTCGACCACCCGCACCGAGAACCTCGGATTGACCTGGTGGAGGTGAGCGGAATCGAACCGCCGACCTCTTCGTTGCGAACGAAGCGCTCTAGCCAACTGAGCTACACCCCCAAGGGCGAGTGCCGATGTTACCGGGCCCTCAGGCCCATCGTCGTGCCCGGTGCGAAAATCCCTTCAGGCGGTATCCCCCACCGTCGAAGAACAACCACATGTGGTGTTCTAGTTCCTCACGCACCGGAAGACTCCGCGGCCTGCTCGGCGTGGTGCTCTGCCTGTTCCTCTTCGCGGGCTGCACGCCCGAGCAGACCGACGCGTACGAGCGCATCAACACGATCCGTACCGAGAACGGGCTGCCGACGCTGCTACCGAGCCCCCACGCCATGGCCAAGGCGCAGGCCTGGGCCGACCACCTGGCGGGCACGAACCAGCTCGTGCACTCGGACCTGTGGGCCGGCATGCCCGAAGGCGGTTTCTCGATCGGCGAGAACGTCGGCTACGGCCCATCGGTCGAAGCCATAAACGCGGCGTTCCTCCAGTCCCCCAAGCACCGCGCCAACCTGCTCAACCCTCGATGGAACTGGGTGGGCACGGGCATCGCACGCGCTTCGAACGGAACGCTGTACGTCGTGCAGGTCTTCTGCCAGTACTGAGCCGCCGAAGCGATCAGTCGCCCGAGGCACGACGCGTGAGCGGGCTCACCGACGCGAGGTCGTCGAGCTCGTCCGCAACGGGAAGGGGACCGCGGCCGGTGACACCACGACGCCCACCCGTGGGCCGTTCGTCGCCGAGCGTGACGAGCGACGAACGACGGGCGCCGGTCCGCTTCGAACGCTCCCACGCGAGGTAGACGAAACCGGCGAGCAGGGCGTCGACCACCACGTGGGCGAACAGCAAGGTGCGGCTGAGCAACACACCGCCGACCAGCGTGAGAAGTGCCAGGGTCGCGAGCACGGACACGGTGGCGAGCCGACGCTTGGCCGCCTCGGCGCGCGTGCGGGGCATCGTGGACGAGCGCGCCACCAGCGGAGGATTGGGGCGCACGCGACCCGCCGGGGTCGGCGCGCCGGGCCTCGCCGCGGTGCCGCGGGGGCGGGGGGCGTACATGGGCGACTCGCGCCGAGCAATGGGTGCCCGCGACGACATGCCCGGGCGGTACATGCCTTGGGGCCGGGTGCGGTCGAGCCCGGACAGCTGTTGGTTGAACGACTTGACGGAGTTGTTCCGTCGGGGGGCCCCACCACGGTTGCGGAGGTCGGGCAGCAAGATCGCGGCCCACGCACCGGCGAGCAACACGATGGCGATGAACGTAAGACCCACTCGGAAGTCCTGCCTGAATCTGTGCGATGCGTCTGGTGCGGACGCGGGCCCGCCAAGCAGCGGAAGTCGTCCGTGGTTTCTACTACGGAATGGTTACGGAGGCAAAGAACCTGCTGGTGGGACCGGTTGCCTCGATCACGCGCCGTGCCACCAGATCGGCCAGCAACCGCCCACGGCGCGAAAGAACCACAACCAGGGGATTTCCCGACTCGACCACGGTGACGAGCCCGTCGTCGACGAGCTCGCGCACCACTGCGGGCGCGCCGTCGAGCGAGAAGCCATCGGCGAGGCGGACCCCCAGGAGCACGGACTCGGTGGCCCGGGCCTCGGCATCGAGCACCTCGTGACCGGCCACGGGGAGGCCGCCCGCGCCGACGAGCTCGGCGTACGCGTCGGGGTGGGCCACGTTCCACCACCGGACGGGCCCCACGTGGCTGTGCGCGCCCGGACCGATGCCCCACCAGTGGTGATTGCGCCAATACAGCACGTTGTGGCGACAGCGAGCCTCGGGCGATCGGGCCCAGTTCGACAGCTCGTACCACCGGTACCCGGCCGCCGCGAGGACGTCATCAGCCATCTCGTACCGCCGTACGAGCGCGTCCTCGTCGGGTTCGGGCAGGCGCCCTTGACGCACCTGGACCGCAAGGCGCGTGCGGGGTTCGATCGTGAGTGCGTACGCACTGACGTGGTCGGGACCGGCCCCGATTGCTGCGTCGAGGCTGGCCTGCCAGTCGGCATCGGTCTCCCCCGGTGTGCCGTAGATCAGGTCGAGGCTGACGTGCTCGAAGCCCGCCGCATGCGCATCATGGACGGCCCGGGCCGCGGCGCCCGGGGTGTGCGAGCGTTCGAGCACCGCCAGGACGTTCGCCCGCACGCTCTGCATGCCGAACGACATGCGGGTCACGCCGCCGGCCCGCAACTCGGCGAGGGCGCGCCGGTCGACCGAGTCGGGGTTCGCCTCGACCGTGACCTCGAGATCGTCATCGACCGTGAACTCGGCCCGCACTGCCGCGAGGATCGACACCAACTCGGCCGGTTCGAGGGCGGTGGGTGTACCGCCGCCGAAGAACACGGTCTGCACCGGCGGAACGTCCGGCCCGAGCGCGGCGTGTGCCGAGCGGATCTCGCGGCGGGCAGCCTCGGCGAAGCCCGGGCGCAGATCACGGCCACCCAAGTCGGCCGTGGTGTAGGTGTTGAACGCGCAGTACCCGCAGCGCGACGCACAGAACGGCACGTGCACGTATATCCCGAAGGGCACGCCCGCCAGCTCGGAAAGCGCCGATGCCGGCAGAGCTTCGAACACCGCCGGCGCAGCCTCGGACACTGCGGGTTCAGCTCGCCGGGTCGCGCCGGTACGTGCCTGACTTGCCGCCCATCTTCTCCCACAGGGCCAGGTCGCTGATGACCATGCCCCGGTCCATCGACTTGCACATGTCGTAGATGGCGAGCGCCGCGACCGAGCACGCGGTGAGGGCTTCCATCTCGACGCCGGTGCGGTCGACGGTCTCGACCTGGGCCTCGACCTCGACGTAGTCGTCCTCGATCTCGAAGTTGACGAACACCGACCCGACCAGCAACGGGTGACAGAGCGGGATCAGGTCGGACGTGCGCTTGGCCGCCTGGATGCCGGCGACGCGCGCCACGGCGAGCACGTCGCCCTTGGTGATGGCGCCACGCGCCACGGCGGACGCGGTTTCGGGCTTCATGTACACCCGGCACCGGGCGTTGGCCCGGCGGTGCGTGGCCTCCTTCGGCGTGACGTCGACCATGCGCGCCCGGCCGAGCGGGTCGAGATGCGTGAACCCGTGATCCGACATGGGCGGGAGTCTAGGGCCGCGGGCGACGGTGCACTGCGTCCGCGTCGACCGGCGTCAGCGCGAGGCGCGGATCGCGATCACGCTCGCGCGGGGCGCCCCCGCCTCGCCCCCGAACACGAACGCGGTGTCACCGAGAACCGCGACGGACGAACCCGCCAGCGCCTCGGGCAGCACGCCCGCCGGCGACGTGAGCCCGGTGGCCGGGTCGATGTGCAGGATCTGATCGACCACCTCAGTGCCGCGGCGACCGCCGGCCACGAAGATCGACCCCTCGAGCACGAAGGCGACGCCGCCCGACAGCGGCGCCGGCAGTTGGCCGAGTTGGGTCACGGCCCCGTCGGTGGGGTCGATGCGCAGGATCCGGGCCGAGGCCGTGCCGTTCTCCTCGCCGCCGACGAGGTACAGGTACGACCCGAGGCCGACGAGCATCCCGCGTCGGTTGCCCTGGAGCAGCACGCCCACCTGGCGAAACGTCGCGCCACCGTCCGACGATGCCAGCATCGTCACCGGCTCCTTCGCGCCGTCGTAGCCGCCGACGACGTAGAGCGCGCCGTCGAGGACGGCGGCCGACGCGTCGGTTCGCGCCTCGGGCAGACGTCCGACGATCGACGCCTTGGCATCGACCAGCGCGCCCACGTTGGCCGTCGGCTTGGCGTCCCCGCCACCGAGGAACATCGGACGGTTCGCGACGGTGAGGGCGACCGCCCCTTGGAGTGGCTCGGGTAGCGGCGCGAGCGTGGTGAACACGCCCGTGGCGGGTTCGTACCGCACCACCTGTGCGACCGACGCGCCCTTTGCGTTGCGGCCCCCGAACACGAGGACGGTCGCGCCCTCGGAGGTGGCCGCGGTGCGCGACAGCGCGGCGGGGAGCATCGTGGCCGCAGCCGACGCGGTGACCTTGGTGGGTGGGGCAACCGTGGTGGTGGTCGCGACGGTGCTCGTGCTCACGGCCACGCCCTGCACCGCCGTCGTGAGGTCATCGTCGCCATCGCCCGACGCGAGGCCGATCACGTACAACAACACGAGCACGGTGAGCGCGGCGAGCAGGATGCGGCCGCGGCCCTGGGGGATGCCCGGTCGCCGGCGACGGCGGCCCATGGCGAGGGACCCGACTCGCATCGGCGACAGGATCGGCGGGAGCGGTCGTCGGGGCTGCACGGGACGACAGCCTGGCAGCTGCGCCGCGACAGGGTGGAATCGCAGCTGCCGCTCAGCCGCCGATCTGGCTCATGGACTTTCGGGGCCGGATGAACTGCACCTGGTTGATCTGGTGACCGGCCCATTTGGCGAGCACGGCGTGCTCGATGGCATCGGAGATCTGGTCGTCGGACGCGCCGTTTCGGAGCAAGGCCCGCACGTCGTACTCCTCGAGGCCGAAGAGGCAGTTGCGGAACTTGCCTTCGGCGGTGAGCCGCACGCGATCGCACGTGTCGCAGAACGCCTGGGTGACGCTCGCGACGATGCCGATCTCGCCGTGGCCGTCGAGGTAGCGGTAGCGCATGGCCGGCGCGCTCGACGCCGGCATCGCCTCGAGCGGGTACACGGCGTTGATGCGTTCGACGATCTCGGCCGCCGTGACCACGGTCTCGTTGGTCCAGTTGCGGTCGGCATCGAGCGGCATGAACTCGATGAAGCGAACGACGACGCCCTTGTCGCGTCCGAAGCGGGCGAAGTCGACCAATTCGTCGTCGTTGACCCCGCGCATCATCACGGCGTTGACCTTGACCGGCGCCAAGCCGGCCTCGAGCGCGGCGTCGATGCCGTCGAGGACCTTCGCGAGCTCGTCGCGTCGGGTGATGGCCAGGAACCGGTCGCGGTCGAACGTGTCGAGCGAGATGTTGATGCGCTTGAGGCCCGCAGCCGCGAGGTCGTGGGCCACGAGGCGGAGCGTGGCGCCGTTGGTGGTCAGCGCCAGATCGACCGGCAGGGCGGCGAGCTTCTCGACGAGCACGGGCAGGTGGGCTCGGACGGTCGGTTCGCCACCGGTGAGCCGGATGCTCTCGATGCCGTGGCGTTCGACCAGGAGGCGTGCCAGCCGTTCGATCTCCTCGAAGGAGAGGATGTCGTGGCGGGACAGCCATTGCATGCCCTCCTCGGGCATGCAATACGTGCACCGGAAGTTGCAGCGGTCGGTGATCGAGATGCGCAGGTCGCGGTGCCGACGCCCAAAGGTGTCGATCAACGGGCGGTCGATCGACGGGCGGTCCATGCGGTCAGGCTAGCGAAAGACCTGCCCGGTCACCGATGGCCGTCACAGGATGAGCAGATCGACGTTGCCACCTACGGCGACCCCGCCGCCGTCCGGCAGCACCGCGAGCGCGCTGGCGTTGGCCATGGCTGTCAGGTGGTGGCTGCCCTGCCCGCCCGCCGAGCGGACGTGGTACCGGCCGTCGCCCTCGAGCGTGGCGATGACCCGGTTGAAGTGCACCTTGCCATCGGGCCGGCGGATCAGCGCTTCGTCGGCAACGGCCTTGACGGCGGGGCGCATCCACGCCCGGGGCGCGAAACCCATCATCTTGCGCAACGCCGGTCGGGCGAACAGCTCATAGCTCACCATGGACGACACCGGGTTCCCGGGCAGCCCGAACACCGGCACACCGTGGACCGTGCCGAAGGCCAGCGGCTTCGCCGGCTTGATGGCCACCTGCATCCACCGCATGTCGCCGATGCGATCGAGGATGACCTTCACGTAGTCGAACGCACCCATGCTCACCCCACCCGAGGTGACGAGCGCATCGCAGGAGCCGACGGCGTCCTCGATCGCAGCGGTGATGGCGGCCTCGTCGTCGCGCACGAGCCCGAGATCGACGCCGATGCAGCCCGATTGATCGAGCATCGCGAGGAGCGTGTGCCGGTTCGAATCGCGGATCTGGCCGGGCAACAGTGGCTGGTCACCCTCGATGAGCTCGTCGCCGGTGGAGAGCACGCCCACCCGCGGCCGAGGCGATCCCGCCGTTCGCGAACACGGCGGTCGACGGGTTCGCCGTGCGCGCCGCCGACGTCGCCGCAGCCCCCGTGAC
>JBKJKR010000179.1:0-3920 GCA_046597135.1 Acidimicrobiales bacterium
TACGACGTCACTCAGCAGTCGCTCATCGCGCTCGTCGGCGCGGCCATCTTGATGGTGGGCGGGCTGCGCGCCGCGTCGGGCGTCACCAGCATCGGTGACCTGATCTCGTTCTACGCCGGGTTCGCGCTGTTGCGCAGCCCGCTCAGCAGCGGCAGCGGGGCGATCCCGACCATCATGGAAGGCCGCCAGGCGATGGAGCGGCTGTACAAGCGCCTCGACGAGATCGACCCGCAGGCGTACACCGGCACGGAGCAGCTGACCCTGCGGGGCTCGATCGAGCTCACCGACGTGTCGATGTCCTACGGCGACAAGCAGGTCCTTGACCGCGTGTCGATCACGTTGGAGCCGGGCACCACCACGGCGATCATCGGCGCCAACGGCTCCGGCAAGAGCAGCATCATCAACGTGCTGCTGGGCCTCTACCAACCGAGCTCCGGCACGGTTCGTGCCGAGGGGGTGGACTACCGCTCGCTCGACATCGAGCATCTGCTGCAGCAGGTGGGCGTGGTGCCGCAGGTCCCGTTCTTCTTCCCGGGCACCATCCGGGAGAACCTGCTCTACGGCTCGACGAACACGCGACCCGACGCCGTGCACCGCGCGCTGATGATGTCGCACGCGTGGAACTTCGTGCAGCACCTCGACGGCGGGCTCGAGGCGGAGCTGAGCGACGACGCACTTACCTTATCGGGCGGCCAACGCCAGCGCCTCGCACTGGCGCGGGCCCTCGTGCGTGAACCCTCCGTGCTCGTGCTCGACGAGCCGACCAACCACCTCGACCGCGCGACGGTCGAGCAGCTGCTCGCGGTGCTCGCCACGCTCGAACCGCGGCCGACGGTGCTCGTCGTCACCCACGACACCGGGTTCCTCCGGGCCGTCGATCAGGTGATCCGCATGGAGAGCGGTCGCGTCGTCGAACGCATCGGTCCCGACGGCGAACCAGTGCGCTCCGGGAACCGGTCCTCGTCCTGCGGCTAGCGTTCGTGCATGGGGGACGGTATGGCAGACGATGGGGCCCTGCGCGGCCGACGCGTGCTCGACCTTTCGGACGGCTTTGCCGGAGCGTTGTGCACGATGATCCTGGGGGACAACGGCGCAGCCGTGCGTCGCCCGGTCGTCGAGGGCGCCTCGCCCGAGGATGACCGTCACGAACCGCCCGGCGCCCGGCAATGGCGCCGCAGCACCGAGGTGGTCGTGCTCGAACCGGGCGCCCTCGCCTCGGCGGTCGACGGCCTGGTCGCGGAGGCCGACGTGGTCCTGCTCAGCACCGGCAGTCGCACGCTCACGGCGCTCGGTTGGTCGGCCGACGTCGAGACCGCCGAGCGGTTGCGGACGACGCGCGACGAGCTCGTGGTGTGCGTGATCGACGCGCTGGGCGATCACCCATCGTTCATCGGTGCACCGCTGCACGACGGCGTGGTGCACGCCGCATCGGGCCGCATGTTCGACAACGGCGTGTCATTCGGCAAAGGGCGCCCCGCTTACGTGGCGGCGCCACTCGCCGGCTATGGCGCGAGCCAGTCGGCCGCCCAAGGGATCCTCGCCGCGCTCCTCGAGCGCGACCGCTCGGGGCGCGGGCAGGTGGTGCGCACCAGCCTGGTGCGCGGGCTCACGATCTTCGACTTCTGGGGCCCTGACGGAGCACCCACCGGTCTCGGACGCGCACCGAGCGCCCTGGGCCCGACACCCATGATCGGCTACACGCCGGCGCCCACCAAGGACGGTCGGTGGTTGCAGTGGGCCAACTGGGCGCCGCACTTGAACCGCCAGCAGTTGCAGTTGCTCGGCCTCGAAGACGTGCTCGACGATCCGGCGTACGCGAACTTGTCCGCGCTCGCGCCCGCCGATGCCCATGCCCTGTGGGAGCGCGTCCTCGTCGCGACAGCCCAGCGCACCGCCGACGAATGGATGACCCTGCTGGGCGACACCGGCCTGGCGGGCGGCGACATCCTGCGCACCACGATCGAGGGCATGGATCATCCCCAGATCCGCTACAACGGCGACGTCGCGACCTATGTCGACGCCGATCTGGGGCAGGTCGAACAGCTCGGGCCGATCGCCGCGATGTCCGGTGGCCCCGTTGCGGTCGGTCCGCGGCGTTGGACGTCCGCAGGTCCCACTGACCCGACCGCGCGGCCTGCGGATGCCGCGGCGGCCGCAGGCCGCACGCCGCTCGACGGGCTCGTGCTGCTCGAAGCTGCGTCGATGATCGCCACGCCGATCGGCTCGGCGATCCTCGCCGATCTCGGTGCGCGCGTCATCAAGATCGAGCCGATCGGCGGGGAGCCGGGTCGCACGCTGCCGTTCATCAAGACCTTGCAGGGCAAGGAGAGCATCACGGTCGACATCAAGGCGCCCGAGGGTCGCGAGATCGTGCAGCAGCTGGCCGAACGGGCCGACATGTTCCTGCACAACTACCGCCCCGGCGTGCCCGAGAAGCTCGGCATCGACGACGCGTCGCTGCGGGCCCGCAATCCGCGACTCGTGTACCTGTACGTGGGCGGGTACGGCAAGCACGGGCCCTGCGAGAAGATGCCCGCCTATCACCCCATCGCCGGCGCGGTGTGCGGCAACGCGGCGCGCCAAGCCGGTAGCGGTGCGCTCTCGAACGTGCCAGGCGACATGACCGAGCTCAAGGCCGCGTCGTTGCACCTGTCCCGCGCGAACGAGGGCCATCCCGATCCGGTCACCGGTGCACTCGCGGCGACCGCATTGCTCGTCGGCATCGCCGCTCGTGACCGACTCGGTGTCGGCGCCGAGATGACCACGTCGATGTTGTGCGCCAGCGCACACCTCTTCAGCGGCGACTGGATCCGCTACGACGGCCGCCCACCCATCGCGGAGGTCGATGCCGAGCTGTTGGGCACGGACGCGCTCGACCGACTGTACGAGACGAGCGACGGCTGGCTGTTCATCGGGGTCGACTCCACGGCGGGTTATCAGCGGCTGGTCGCTGCGGTCGAGCAGCACCGGGGGAGCGCAGGCGCGCTCGCCGATGCGCGCTTCGCGACTGTCGCCGATCGTCTGACGCACGACGATGCGCTGGTGTCCGCGCTCACCGCGCTGTTCGCAACCGACACCGCGGACGAGTGGGAGCGCGTGCTGCTTCGCGCCGGGGTCGGCGCCGCGCGCGCCGATCGCGGTTCGTTCGCCTCGTACCAGCAGGCCGAGATCGCCGCCGACCGGTACGCGCTCGCTCGCCGGGTCTCGAGTCCGGGCCGCGGCGAGCACTGGCGCGCCTCGGCGGTGGTCGACATGCGGGGCGTCGACGAGCTGGGCGGTGCGTGCGTGGCCGGGCAGCACACGCGGGCCATCCTCGCCGAGCTCGGGTACTCGTCCGAGCAGATCGAATCACTCATCGAGCGGGGCATCGTCGGCGAGGCCGGTGCGCGGTGAGCACCGCCGACGCGTTGGGCATGGCCGACGGGTTGAGCACCGCTGAGGCCGCGTCGCGGTTCCGTGCGTTGCAGACGATGCATCTCGACCCTCCCGCCATGATCGACGACTGGGCGGTGCTGCTGTTGCCCGAAGGCGAGCGCGAAGCCCTGCGTGGCGATGCCGGACGTGCGGAGCTCGCGGCACGTCGCGGCTCGTTCGCGATCTCGGGTGTCGGCATCGGCAGCCTCCGCTTCGCCGAGGACGAGGTGCTTGCCGCGGTCGAGGCCGGCGTCGACCAGTACGTGGTGCTCGGCGCCGGGTTCGACACCTTCGCGATGCGCCACCCCGAGCTCGCCGGCCGGCTGCAGGTCTTCGAGGTCGATCATCCCGATGTGCAGGCCTTGAAGCGCGAACGGTTGGCTGCAGCACCCGCGGTTGCCCTCATGCCCGAGTTCGTAGCGGTCGACTTCGAAGTGACCACGCTCGGCCCCGAGCTGCGCGCCTCGGCGTTCGATCCGGACAGGCCCGCCGTGGTGAGCTGGATG
>JBKJKR010000307.1:0-2788 GCA_046597135.1 Acidimicrobiales bacterium
GTCCGCCCCGACCGTAGCCCTGCGACGCGACGTAGATCACCGACGGGTTCAGGGCACGCACGTCGTCGTAGCCGAGGCCCGCCCGATCGAGCACGCCGCCGCGATAGTTCTCGGCGACGATGTCCGCCGACGCGCACAGCGCCCGGGCGAGGTCGCGGCCTTCGTCAGTGGTGAGGTCGACGGCGACGCTCGAGCGGCCGCGACTCTCGGCGTTGAACGTGAAGGCCTTGTTGATCTCGCCGCCCGTGGAGCTGCGCAACACGTCGGGGTGAGTGACCGACTCGATCTTGATGACCTCGGCCCCGAGCTCGGAGAGCACGCCGCACATCTCGGGCACCACGGCCGCCATGCCGAACTCGATGACCCGCAACCCGCTGAGCAACAGCACGTCGGTGCCGTGGCTGCGTCCGGCCCGAAGTCGTGGCTCGCTCGTTCGCGCCGCGGTGGTGGCGGTGGGACGCACGTGATCGAACCTGGCCGACCCCGTGCCGTCGGGCGCGGGTCGGCGAACCGAGGCGGGCGTGACCGACAGCTTGTACGGAACCGATGCGAACGGTGCGTCGATCAGCTCGCCGAAGTCGGTCGCGGCAAAGAAGCCACGGAGCTTCGTCTGCTCGTGCGCGACGAACTCGAGCGTTGAGTGCACCACGCCCACCGTGGCGCCGCCGCCCATGGCCTGCGCGAACACCTCGGCGCGCGTGCGATCGGTGAGGCACTCCTCGGCGACGATGCGGACGACATCGGCGTTCATGAGCCGGAACCCGGGCGCGGACCACTCGGGGCCCATCAGCGCGTCGGGTGATCCGAGCAAGGCGACGAAGCCGTCCCATTGCCGTTGGCTGCCGATGACCGAACGCACCCAGCCGTCGGCCGCCGGGAGCACCCAGTAGGCGCCATCCGCGTTGCGGGTTCCGGCGGCGTTCAGCCGGGGGTTCACGCGCAGGTAGTCGCGGATCGCGATCGACCACGGTGTGGTGCCGGCGAGCGCAGCTTCCTGAACGCTCACGTCGACCACCTGGCCACAGCCGTGGCGCTCGCGATCGGCAAGGGCGGCGAGTGCCCCGATGGCGCCGTAGGTGGAGGCGCAGTCGTGCGCGAGGTAGCCGGGCACACCGCACGGTGCCATGGTGGGGAACCCGGTGGCGTGCATGGTGCCCGAAGCCGCGAGCGCGACGAGCGGTTCGAGATGCCACCCGGCCCGCGGCCCCCACATGCCGAAGTCGCGCAACGCCACGTGGACCAGGTGCGGGTGTCGCTCGGCGAGGCGGTCGGCGTCGAGCGCCGCGGCGAACGGGGTGTCGGCGGCGTTGTCGATGACGATGTCGGCGCCCGCCAGCAACTCGTCGAACGCCGCCGTGCCCGACGTGGTGCGTGGGTCGACGACGCAGCCGCGCTTGTTGGCGTTTCGATATCGGTACGCGTTGGTCGTGCGGGTCTCGGCGGCTAGGTCGGGTGTCTCGACCTTGACGACGTCCGCGCCGAGATCCGCGAGGATCCGCCCGCACATTGCGCCCCGCAGGTCGGTGAGGTCGACCACCCGCACCAACGACAACGGCTCCATCAGGTCCCCCCCTGGTACGACGCTCGGATCCTACGGGTGCCCGGCGTCGCGTGGTGGGGCCGGTGCCACTGGTTCGCGGACGGTGATGTCGAGGTCGACGTCGACGCCCTTCACGTTGATCTCGCGCAGGACCACGTCGCGCAGCGCTCGCGTGTCGGCCTCGGTGGGGTGCGTGCTGCGGATGCTGCGGGGCCAGAGACGCTTGGCGCGCACGACGTTGATCTCGTTGCCGAGCAGCACGACGTTGGCCTGGAAGCCGATCCACGTGAGGAGACCCATGACCGTGGCGAACACGCCGTAGACGTCCTTCGCGTCGTCGAGCACCTGGGTCACGAGGAACACGCCGAGCGCCTGCAGCGCGAAGAGCGCGACGCCGGCGCACAACGCGCCGGGATAGATCTCGCGCACGGTCAGGGGCTGGTGCGTCAGGATCCGGTAGGCGCTGCCGATGAGCAGGATGTTGACCAGGATCGAGCTGGCAAAGGTGAGCACGATCACGCCCCGCCCCAGGCCGACGCCGGCCGCGCCCAGGCTCGTCACCGCGGACGCCCCGACGATGCCGACGGCGACGAACACCAACATCGCCAGACTGCGGAGCCGCTTCTTGACGAACGAGGGGCGCTCGGTGGTGGGCACGCTCCACATGGTGTTCATCGCGTCCTGCAGCGTCTGCACGGCGCCGAGGCCCGCCCACAGGGCGGTCAGCAGACCGATGGCCACGACCAGCGGGCTACCGGTGAGGCCTTCTTCGCCGAGTTGGGTGCCGATGACGGGGAAGTTGCCGAGCGCCGAGTCGACGATGTCGGCGCGCAGCGACGGCCGGCCTTCGAGCACGATGCCGAGCACGGTGACGAACGACAGCAGCAGCGGGAAGATCGAGAAGAACCCGTAGTACGCGATCAGTGCAACCCAACGGCCACCACGATCGTCGCGGTAGCGCAACAGCACGCCGACCACGAAGCTCGCCGGCCCGTTGCGCTGCTGTCGAAGATCGACCTTTGCCTGAAGGTTCTCGACGACCTGCATCAGGCGGTGATCGCGCGCCGACGTATCGGGGCGTCAGCCGGCACGGACACCTACGGGATCACCGGGACGGGCGGCTCGGTCGTGGTGGTGGGCGGCAGGGTCGTCGTCGGGGGCAGCGTGGTGGTGGGCGGCAGCGTGGTGGTGGGCGGCAGGGTCGTCGTCGGGGGCAGCGTGGTGGTGGGCGGCAGCGTGGTGGTGGGC
>JBKJKR010000323.1:0-3008 GCA_046597135.1 Acidimicrobiales bacterium
TGGTGCCGGGGAACACCGTGACATCGGCGCCGAGGTGCACGGTGGTGTCGATGTAGGTGTGCGCCGGGTCGACGAGCGTGACGCCGCGCTCGAGCCAGAGTTGGTTCGTGCGCCGCCGCAGCTCGGCCTCGACCCGGGCGAGCTGCACCCGGTCGTTGACGCCGTAGGTGTCGGTGATGTCGCTGACCTGATGGGTGCTCACCGGGTGACCGGTCTCAGCGAGCACGCGCACGACGTCGCTCAGGAAGTAGACGCCACGCGTGTTTCGCGGCGTCACCCGCCGCAGCGCGGGAGCCAACAGGTTCAGCCGGAAGCAGTAGATGCCGGCGCTCACCTCGGTGCGACCGACCGGCCCGGCGGAGGTGTCGGCGTCGGCGTCGGCGTCGGCGTCGTCCACCACGGCCACCACGCGGTCGGCCTTGCCGCGCACGATGCGCGAGTATCCGGAGGGATCGTCGGTCTCGGCGCTGAGGATCGTGACGGCGGCGCCCGAGGAGCGATGCTCCGCGACGAGGCCGGCCAACGTGGACGCCCGCACGAGCGGCGTGTCGCCCGGCAGCACGAGGACTGCGGCGTCCTCCTCGTCGTCGTAGCCGAACGCGGCGACGCCCACGCTCGCCGCATCGCCCGTGCCTCGCGCGAAACGTTGCTCGACGAACTCGAGCAACAGGTCGGGGCCGTCCTCTTGCAGCTTCTTGGTGACGCGCTCGGCACCGGTGCCCACCACGACGACCGTTCGGCGTACGCCGATCTCGTGCAACGCGTCGAGCTCGTAGAGCACCATGGCCTTGCCGCACAGCACATGGATGGGCTTCGGACGATTGGACTTCATGCGCGTGCCGTCGCCCCCGGCGAGCACGATGGCAGAAAGTGATCCAGTGGCCATGACAGGTGTTCTACCGCGCAGCCACGCCGATCGCGCGCATTCGCTAGCGTCGCCTTCGAGTGCTCATCAGGGGGAAACATGACCGAAACCACAACAGACGTCGACCCGGCGTATCGACGTCTCCCCACGGTCGGGCCGTACGCACCCGACCTCGGGTCGGCACTCATCACGTGGGTCGAGCCGAACCCGGCGAACGTGGTCGAGTACAACCGCTGGTACGAGGACGACCACATGATCACCGGCGCGATGTCGATGCCGTGGATGTTCGCGTGTCGCCGCTTCGTGGCGCCGCTGCCACTGCAGGCGTTGCGCTACCCCGCGACGTCGCGTGTGGTCCAGCCGCTCTCGAACGGCAAGTACATCGGGCTCTACTGGGTGAACGGCGGCCGCCTCGACGATCACGAGCAGTGGTCGCTCGGCACGAACTACCGGCTCCACGCCGACGGTCGCGGTGTGTGCACGCCGGGCGGCGACCCCACCGTCGAACGCTCGCACGTCATCACCAACTTCAACGACTACCTCGGCCCGGTGTATCGCGACGCGTCCGTACCCGCCGACGTGCACGCCCTGATGGACCCGCCGGGCGGTCTCGTGGTCGAGCTCATCGAGGCGACACCGGGTCACTCGCGCGCCGACCTCGACGCGTGGCTCACCACCGAGTACCTCCCCGGCATCGTGCAACGAGAAGGTTCCCCGGTGATGCAGGCGTTGCGGTTCGCACCGCGTCCGCTGCCGGGCGACAAGCTTTCGCACGTGCGCTCGGTCGACGGCGTCGATCGCATCGTCACCGTCCTGTACTTCTGCGACCGCGACCCGCGCGACATCTGGTCGAGCGCGTTCGAGGGACACGACGAGCTGGTCGCCGCAGGCGGTGTCGGTCGCCTCGACGTGTGCGTGCCCTTCCTGCCCACCAAACACGGCACGAACACCTACACCGATGAGCTCTTCTGAGCCCACGGGCGGCCCGGACACTGCGGGTCACCCGCAACTCGGTCCGCCCCTCGCCGGCATCCGCGTGCTCGACCTCTCGCAGGTGATGTCGGGGCCGTTGTGCGGTCGCGCGCTCGCCGACCTCGGCGCGGAGGTCATCAAGGTCGAATCGCCGGCGGGTGACATCACGCGCACCGTGCCTCCGTTCGTCGACGGGAACGGGCTGTACTTCACGCACGTCAACGCCGGCAAGCACGGCATCACCGTCGATCTGCGCAACGCGGACGGCGCCGCGCTCGTACGCCGCATGGCGTTGCAGAGCGACGTGCTCCTCGAGAACTTCCGCCCAGGCGTGCTCGAGCGACGCGGACTCGGCGCCGACGCGCTCCTCGCCGAGCATCCTCGGCTTGTCTACTGCTCGATCAGTGGGTGGGGGCAGGACGGTCCGTGGGCCCAACGTCGTGCGTATGCCCCGCTCGTGCACGCGCAGGCCGGGCGCATCGAACTGGCCGCCCGGCTTCGTGGCGAAGCACCCCGCCAGGAGGTGCACGTGCACGGCGACATCTACACCTCGTTCACCGCGCTCGGCGCGATCCTCGCGGCCCTCGTGCAACGCGAACGCACGGGCTTCGGTCAGCACCTCGACGTCGCGATGGGCGACGCGCTGCTGTTCACCGACGAGTGGGCCTCGACCGACCTCGCCGGGTACGGCACCGAGCGCGCGATGGACATCTGGAACCATGTGATCCTGCCACTCGCCGACGGTTCGTCGGTCACGCTCGTCGGCAGTCCGGTGCGCATGTTCGATCGCTGGGTCGCGGCACTCGGCGGTGCGCCGGTCGATGCGCCGCCGACCGACGACGAGGCGCTGGCCGTCGTGGCCGCGCTGGTCGCGAAGGTGCCCGACTACCAGACGTTCGAGGCCCTGCTCGAGAACGAGCCGATGCTCGTGGCCGAGGTTCGTTCGGTCGCCGAGCTGGCCGAGACCGACTGGGCGATCGAGCGCGAGGTATTCGCCGAGGTGAACCCCGGGGCACGCGTGCCCCGCACCGCGTTCCGCAGCCGGCATGCGACCATCGGAGTCACCGGCGACGCGCCACGACCCGGCGAGCACACCGACGCCGTCCTGCGGTCGGTGCTCGGCCTCGACGACGCGGCCATCGAGCACCTGCGCGCTACCGGCGCCGTCAGC
>JBKJKR010000570.1:0-2774 GCA_046597135.1 Acidimicrobiales bacterium
GCGCAGAGGATCAGAGGCGGGCGGTCGAGTCGTCGCGATTCGGACGCCAGGGTGTTGGGGCCACCGAGTCGACGCTGCTAGCCTCTCGGTCTCTCGGGCCGTTAGCTCAGTTGACAGAGCACTTGCATGACGCGCAAGGGGTCGTGGGTTCGAATCCCTCACGGCCCACTCGAGACGTTTCACAACATGCAGGCCAGGGCCTTACAGGTCCTGGCCTGTTCTTGTTCTCGGGGCCGCTCGCCCCGTCAAGGTCCCTCTATCAGGGCCAGGATTTCACGCCGAAGATGGCCGAGCCCGACTGCGCGCACGGCTCGCCGGCTTCGACGAGCCGTCGGCGCGCTCGAAAGCGTTTGAGAAAGGAGTCGACGGGTACTGATCCACGGTGCAGTTGTCTGTGGGTTGCCGATTCGTGTTCGACCTTCCGGCGCCGATACACGCCGTGTTGATGGTGGAGCCGCATACTTCCGAGATCGACCGGGTCGTGAACGACTGGTTGCTGTGCTCGGCGGGCGGAGATCCCGGTCGGATGGTGGACGGGTTCGAGAATCGGTGTCGGCGGCTCTCTTTGCCGGCCGGTGAGGTGGAGATCACGTACGCGGGGTTGGTTGAGGTGGCGGACGAACTCGATCCTGTCGACGAGTCGGCGGCAGTGGCTGGGCCGGCCGAGCTCCCAGGCAGCGTGCTGCCGTTCCTGTTGCCGAGCCGCTACTGCGAATCCGATCTCGTGACCGAGCAGGCATGGGACCTCTTCGGTCAGGTTGCGCCGGGCTGGCATCGCGTTCAGGCGATCGTCGACTGGGTACACGACCAGGTCGAGTTCGACTACAGCCGATCGTCGCCCACGCACTCCGCGCTGTCGGTGTTGCAGGGCCGGGTCGGTGTGTGTCGCGACTACACGCACGCGGCAATCGCCATGTGCCGGGCGCTCAACATCCCGACGCGCTACGTGTTCGGCTATCTGCCCGACATCGAAGTGCCCGACCCGGGCCTCCCGATGGACTTCTGCGCCTGGATGGAGGCGTATGTCGGTGGGCACTGGTACACGTTCGACGTGCGCAACAACCAACGCCGCAAGGGCCGAGTCGTGATCGGGCGCGGACGCGACGCCGCCGACGTTGCGATGGTGACGTCCTTCGGGCATGCGCAATTGTTGGAGATGCAGGTCACGGCCGAGCGAGCCTTGCAAGAAGCGCAGTGCATTCCGATGTGACACCCCTGCTGGTTTGGCGGTCGCAGCACGTGAACAGCCGACGCATGGTGGCGTTCGAATGGCGTCGGCTCAGCGCGTGGATTGGCGGATCAACTCGTTGAAGATGCCTTGCTGTTCGGGGTCCGCGACGGCGTTGTCCTCGGGGTGCCACTGGGTGCCGACGATCCACCGAGCCGACTCCAGTTCGATCCCTTCAACGGTGCCGTCGGCGGTTCGACCGACGATCCGAAGACCCGCACCGAGACGGTCGATCGTCTGATGGTGAACGTGATGACAGTGCTGCGGGGCCTCGGTGCCGAAGGCCTTCGCCAGCCGACAGCCGGGCTCCAGAGCGACCGGGATGTACTGCATCCAATGTGAGTCGGTGCCCATGTCCTGCTGGAGCGTGCCACCGCAGGCCACGTTCAGTACCTGGTACCCGCGACACACGGCGAGGACGGGCAGGTCCCGAGCCACGGACGCACGCATTACGGCGAGCTCGACTTCGTCGTGTTCGGGAACGATCCCGTTCACCTGTTCGGCTTTCACCTCTTGGCCATAGCGACTCGGGTCGATGTCGCCGCCACCGTGGAACAGCACGCCGTCGACCCGACCGAGCAGAGCGTCGATGCGACCGTCGCTCAGCTCGGGGATCGGCGGCAGCATGAGCGGAATGCCGTTGGCGCGAACGATGGCTCGCGAGTATCGCTGCCCGAGGGCGTACGCCTCGCCGCGCACGTTCTCGGCTGCTGGGCTCACGCGCCCGACGACGACGATCAGGGGCGCGTGCACGACTTCAGTGTACGGCGATCGCCATGAGGGCTCAGTTCGCAGCCATGCGGCCCGGCTACCCACCGCGTACCGCACCGACGTCGAAACCGGGGGTTTGATGGTGCTCGACCCGACGGGCCCGAACAGCTGGTGGGCCACGCCACCGGCCATGGCCAACGCCGCCGGGTGGCTGGTGTCGACCATCGACGACTACTGGGCGTTCGTGCGCATGTTGCTGCCGACGGCGTCCACCACGACCGCCGCATCCTGTCGACCGACGCAGTCACGCGCATGTGCACCGACCACCTCACCGCGGCGCAGCGAGCGGGGGCATCGACCGGCCGGCTCAGCGGACGAGCTCGACGAGCGTCCACACCGCAAGACCGGCGAACACTGCCGACCCGAGGTAGTTCACCCGATGGATGGGCACGCGGGCCACGAGCTGGCGGCCGAACGTCGCCGCGATGCCGGCCACGCACGCCAACGCGATCAGCGCGCCGATGCCCGTCGAGAGCGGTTCGCCGCTCCTGGCCGCCAGGCTCGCGGTTGCCAGCTGGGTGAGGTCGCCCCACTCGGCCAGGATGATCAGGCCGAAGCTCCCGACTACCGTGGCGCGCGCCGTGGCCAGTGCCGGTGTCGTCGCGTCGATGTCGTCCTCGGCCGCCTGGGCCGACCGGCCGGCGCGAAAGAGTGCCACCGCGCCGATCGCGAAGAGCGCCGCGACGACGACCTTGGCCACCTCGTCGGGCAGCAGGCTGATGGCGCTGCCTGCGGCCACGGCCACGATCACGTGCACGGTGAACGCACCCACCGC
>JBKJKR010000441.1:0-3902 GCA_046597135.1 Acidimicrobiales bacterium
GTCGTCGCCCGCGAGCCCGGTCCGCAACATCGCGACGTCGCGGGTCCACGGCTGCACCGCGTTGCGCAGCGACTCGAGACCCTCGACGTGGCGGCCGATGTATTCCTGGTCGGCGCCGTCGTCGAGCAACGATCGGACCACGTAGGCGAGAAGTGCCGCATCGGAGCCCGGACGGACCATGAGATGGCGCGTGGCCAAGCGTGCCGTCTCGGTGCGTCGTGGGTCGATCACCCACAGCCCGGTGCGCTTCGCGACGCGTCGCAGCGCCTCGATCGGATCGACGAGTGCGCCGGCGTGTCCGTGCGACACGACCGGGTTGGTGCCGATGAGCACGGTGAGGCCGGCATGGTCGACATCGATGGCCGGTAGCAACCCGGCGAAGCCGCCGACGAGTTCGGCGACGGTGAGCCGGGCGATCGCGTCGACCGTGATCGCCGAGTATCGGCTTCGCGACCCGAGCTCGCGCAGGACCGCCTCGGCCTGCATGCGGCCATAGGCATCCATCCACGACCACGTGCCGAAGTAGACGGCCACCGCATCCGGGCCGGATTCGGCCACGATGTGCGACAGTCGCCCGGCCAGGTCACCGAGGGTCTCGTCCCAGGTCGCAGGAGTCCCGTGGAGCCGTGGTGCGTCGAGGCGATGCGGGTGGTGGTGGAACGCGCCGAGGGCGCGGCCCTTGGGGCACGAGTAGCCGAGCGTCACCGGATGCGACCGATCGCCGCGCACCTGCACCACCTGGTCGTCCTGCGTGGACACCACGAGACCGCACAACACGGGACAGATGCGACAGAACGTCTGATGCTCGATCAGGTCCCCGCCGGTGGTCGGCGCCGAGGCAACATCATCCGTCATGATCCGCTCCCCGCGCTCGCTCGGGTGAGCCTAGGGGCTGCGCCGGCCACGATCCGGGTGACCCGGCGGTAGGATCGTCGATGTGAGACAGCGTGGGAACTGCCCGGAGTGCCATCTTCGCGATGCAACGCACACCGTCGCGGAGCCCGACAAGCCTTCGGTCGACCTGTGCGATCACTGCGCGTCCGCCTACGACCCGCGCTTCGTGGTCCGCAACACGCCCCGACCCTGAGTCCCGGCTCCCGCCGACGCAACGGTTCGTGGACACGGAGCTCACCATCGGCGCACTCGGCGAACGCGCCGGTGTCGCCACATCGGCGCTGCGGTACTACGAGTCCGAGGGCCTGATCACCGCGACCCGCTCGTCGGGTGGTCAACGGCGCTACACCCGCGACACGCTGCGGCGGGTCTCGTTCATACGGGTGGCCCAGCAGGTGGGCTTGTCGCTCGCCGAGATCCGCGCCGCACTCGACTCGTTGCCCGACGGGCGCACGCCCACCGAGAAGGACTGGCAGCGCCTCTCGGCCGCGTGGCGACCCCGGCTCGACCAACAGATCGCGATGCTCGAACGGCTGCGCGACCGACTCGACGGGTGCATCGGGTGCGGCTGTCTCTCGCTGCGGTTCTGCCACATGCTGAACCCTGACGATCAGGCCGGCGAGACCGGCTCCGGCCCGCGGTTCGTGCTCGAAGGTTGATCGGGCGCGAGCAGCCCGCACAGGTAGCCGACGATTCCTGCGGCGAGCGCCGCGAGGATGCCGAGCAACAGCGCTCGTCGCCGAAGGGATACGGCCTGCGCGTCGACGTCGCCGAGCGGGGATGCAAGTTGCACCAGCGAGTGGTCGCCCACGCGTGGAACGTCGACCACGTCGATCGTGTACAGCCGTTGCTGCGAGGGCCACGCCGGCGCCGAGCGCTCCGAGGGATCGTCGGACGTTCATGGGGGGTCTCCTTCATGGTGGTCGCCACGGGGTGTGGTCGGTAGACCCGTACGTTGGACGACGGCCCTGTGGGGACATTGAGAGGTCGATGTGCCATACGGCACATCTGCTCGCGGTCGTCGCGATCCGGAAGCGGTAAGGTCCGCTGCCGTGCGCGCCTGGCAGGTTCACCGACATGGTCCACCACTCGAAGCCCTTCGGCTCGTCGAGATCGACGAACCCGAGCCGGGGCCGGGCGAGGTCCGCCTGCGGGTGCGGGCGGCGGCCATCGGCATGCCCGACGCCTTCATGTGCCGGGCTACGTATGCGCTGACGCCGCCATTGCCGTTCGTGCCGGGCCAGGAGGTCTGCGGAGTGGTCGAGGCAGTCGGCGCCGACGTCGAGCTGACGATCGGCACGCGCATCATGGCGGTCACGAGCTTCACCGACGGACGCGGCGGGTTCGCCGAGGCCACGATCACCCGCGCCGCCACGGCCTACCGGGTGCCCGACGGCATGAGCGACACGGACGCGGCCGCGTTTCGCATCGGGTTCTCCACCGCGTGGATCGGACTGGTCCGTCGCGGCGGCATCGTCTCCGGCGAGTGGTTGCTCGTGCTGGGTGCGGCGGGCGGCTCGGGGGCGACTGCGGTACAGCTCGGGCGGGCACTCGGGGCACGGGTGATCGCGGTCGCGTCGGGCGCGGACAAGCTCGCGTTCTGTCGCCGGATGGGCGCCGACATCCTCGTCGACCGATCGGTCGAGTCGGTGCCCGAGGCGGTGCTCGCGGCCACCGGCGGCCATGGGGCCGATGTCATCTACGACCCGGTCGGTGGCGAACCGGCCGAAGCCTCGCTGCGCTGCATCGCCCCCGGCGGTCGGCTGCTGGCGGTCGGCTTCGCGAGTGGGCGCTGGGTGCAGGTCAACACCGCGCATGCCGTGCGTCGCAACTACTCCTTGGTCGGGGTGTACGCCGGTGGTTACACCCGTGAGCAGAGCGAGGCCGACCACGAGGCGCTGCTTGCGCTGGTCGCGCAAGGCCGTCTGGCCACGTTCGCACACTCGGTGCCGTTCGACGACCTTCCGTCGGCCGTCGAAGCGGTGGGCAACGGGTCGGTGATCGGCAAGACGGTGGTGACCTTCGCCTGAACGGTGATTCGACGGCTACTGTCGGCCGCTCATAGGCCAGCCGTCACAGGGGGACGTCGCGTGCTCACATTGCAGGAGATCTCCGATCGCATCGAGATCCAGGAACTACTCGTTCGCTACAGCCACGCGGTCGACACGCGCGACTGGGAGATGTACGAGAACGTCTTCACGCCCGATGCGTTCATCGACTACACGTGCTTCGGTGGTCCGGCCGGTGACGTCAAGGAGATCCGGGCCTTCCTCGAGATGGCCATGCCGAACTTCTCGAGCTTCCAGCACATGATCGCGAACACGGTGCTCGACTTCGTCGACGCCGATCACGTGAAGGGTCGCACCATCTGCCACAACCCGATGGTCATGGACCTCGGTGGCGACAAGACCCATGTCTTCTACTGCGGCCTCTGGTACGTCGACGAGATCGTGCGCACGGCCGACGGGTGGCGCATCGCCAAGCGCGTCGAGGAGAAGAGCTACACGCACAACATGCCCGAGGGTTTCGCCGTTCCCGAGGACTGACGGTTCAACGCGGATCGACGCGCACCACCACCCGACCGGTCGTGCGACGTTCGGCCATGGCGGACAACGCGGCGGGCACGTCGGCGAAATCGACCTGATCGGTGGTGACGGGACGGAACCGGCCCGCGCGCCACAACGCCATCACCGCGGCTTGGGTCTCGGTGTCCATGGCCCGCATGACGTCGCGCGGGTAACCGCCCAACGTCGCCCCGACGAGGGTGTGGTTGGCCATGTAGAAGCCGGGGTCGATCGGGGCGAGGCCGCCGGCGTGGCCACACAGCACCCAGCGGCCGCCGGGCACCAGCAGCCGACGGGCTTGGGGCCCCATGGTGCCTTGCACCGGGTCGAGCACCACGTGAACGGGTGCGCTGCCGATCACCGCGCGCACCGCGTCGGCCACGTCACCACCGTCGTGCACCGCGACGTGGTGCGCGCCGAGCCCGACCGCGTGCGCACGCTTGG
>JBKJKR010000453.1:0-3458 GCA_046597135.1 Acidimicrobiales bacterium
CTAGTGTGTGCCATCCGTCACCGTCACATTGCGACGCGTGTCACATTAGGGGGGAATCTCTTGAAGCGTTCCATTCGCAAACTGGCGTTGGCCGGTGTTGCGCTGACCCTCATCGCCGCAGCATGCGGCGATGACGGCGGCACGAGCACCGAGACCGGCGGCACCACCACAGCGGTCCGACCAGCACGGTCAAGAACACCGCATCCGACACCGGCGTCACCGAGACCGTCATCAAGGTGGCGATCCACGGCGCGGACTTGTCGGGCCTCGTCAAAGCCGGAGCCATCAAGGGCGTGCCCGAGGACGCCTCTGTCGGGAACTCGCGCCGCATCCAGTACTACCTCGACCAGTGGAACGCGGCCGGCGGCATCAACGGACGCAAGTTCGAATCGGTACAGATCACGTGGGATCCGGCCGACCCGAAGAGCTACCAGACGTCGTGCCAGAAGATCATCGACGCCAAGGTCTTCGTCGTTCTGGCTGCCGGCGGTGGGTTCCCGCCGGACTCCACGCCCTGCATCACCGTCGACGGCAAGACCCAGTACATGGGCATCGACTCGGTCAGCGCCAAGCAGTTCAAGGAACAGCTGGGCAACTTCATCGGCCTGGCACCTCCTGGCTCGGCCAGCGCGAAGGCCGGCATGGAGATCCTCGCCAAGGACGCCACGTTGAAGACGGCCAAGGTTGCCGTTCTCCGCAGCGACTGGGACTTCGCGACCGAGGCGTTCAACGAGATCGACAAGGTGGCCAAGGCCGCCGGCATCACGTTCGTCTACAGCGACGCCATCAAGACGGCGAACCTGCCGACGGCGGACGCCAACAAGAACGTGGCGCTCACCGTGGAGAAGATCAAAGCATCGGGTGCGACCCACGTGATCTCGATGCTGAACTTCACCAACTTCGGCGTGTTCCCACCTGAGGCGACCAAGGCCGGCCTCACGCTGAAGTACAACATCCTCGAGATCAGCTCGGGCATGTGCACCTCCTTCTCGGCCGGCCAGTTGCCTCCGGAGATGAACGGCGCGACCTGTGTGACGCACTGGAACAACTTCCGCCTCGACACCGCCAACGCGAAGGCCACCGATACGCCCTTCGAGGCCCAGTGCCGCAAGGACTTCGAGGCCACGTACGCCGCGGTCGACTCGGTCGGCAAGGGCTACCCGGCCATCACGAAGACCAACCCTGGCGTGCCGTACCCCGGCTTCAAGGACGGAACCGGTACGCAGCTCGACATGGACCAGAGCTATTACGAGTGCAACCTGATGAACGTCGTGAAGGCCGGCATCACGGGTGCGGGTGGCAACCTGACGAAGAAGACCTTCCAGGAGGCCATCTTCAAGGTGGGCGCCTTCGATGCGGCCGGCATTGCCGGCGGCAAGGGCACGATCGCGGCGAACAAGCCCTGGCTCGGCTCGAGCGTGCAGCAGGTCGCGGTCACGGCGAACCCTGACGGCTTCAAGGGCGGCAAGGACGCAAACGGCCTCTACCAGGGCAAGTGCCTGTCACCGCTGTCGTGCTTCCGCACGGTGCCGAACACGGTCACGCCACTGACCTTCGCCCTGTCGTAGCGCCGCACGACTGCATCGGTCATACCGCTGGGGCGCCCGTTCGTCGGGCGCCCCATGCGCGTCCGGGATCGGACGCGAGAGGATGCAGGCCATGGACGAACAACCCGAACCCGTCGTCGTCGACACGCCAGACGAATTCACCGCGCCGTGGGTCGAGGCGGCACTGCGGGCCGGCGGGCTCGACACCCGCGTCGCGGCGATCACCTCGGTCACGTCGGTCGGTACCGGACAGATGGCGTCGTGCTACCGCATCGCATTGCGCGGTGACGCCTCGACCCCGCCGAGCGTGGTGGCCAAGGTCGCGGCACCGAACGCCAACGCGATGGCGGCGAACGGCTACCGGAGCGAGCTCCGCTTCTACGAGATTGTCGCCCCGTTGGCCAGCGGGCGGCTTGCCCGGTGCTACTACAGCGCGATGATCGACGACGGGGCGCGGTTCGTGCTGCTGCTCGAGGACCTGGCGCCCGCGGTGCAGGGCGACCAGATAGCGGGGTGCGACGCTGCTGCCGCACTCGTCGCGGTCGAGAACCTCGGCGACCTGCACGGTTCCTTGTGGGAGCACCCCGTGCTCGATCAGTTCGCGCCGCTCGCCGAGCACCCGCTCGCCGGCGACGAAGGATTCGCCGGGTTCATGCAATGGGGGACCACGGAGTTCGTCTCGCGCTACGCCGAGCGGCTCTCGGACCAAGAGGTCGAGGTGCTGCACACGTTCGCGGCACGCACGCGGGGCTTCCGCCACAACCGGCCGGCACCGCGCACGATCCTCCACGGCGACTATCGGCTCGACAACCTCTTGTACCGCCAGGATCCCAAGGAGTGCGTGATCGTCGACTGGCAGACCGCGGGCGCAGGTGCACCCGGCAACGACCTCGCATACTGCATCTCGACCGGACTCGAACCCAACGTGCGTCGCGTGGCCGACCGCGATCTCGTCGCGGCCTATGGCCGGCGGTTGCGGTCACACGGTGTCGTCCGGGACGACGCGGACCTTTGGGACGACTACTGCTTCGGCATGGGTCACGGAATCGTCGTCACGGTGCTCGGCGCAGTCGTGGCCTCGCGCACCGCACGCGGCGACGACATGTTCATGGCCATGACGTCTCGTGTGTGCGCGGCCGTGCGCGACCACGATGCGCTGGCGCGGTACGCCTGACTCAGGAGATCGGCGTGTCCCGCTCCCCTGCGCCGGTTCGCGGGTCGCGCAGGCTCGATCGATACGCCCGCGCCAGGTGCGGTTCGATCACGAGCACCACGCGCGATGACCACTTGCGCCGGGGAAAGTCGGTGCCCAAGTACTTCTGCGACAACGCGTCGAGCACCACGAGCTCGTCATCAGGGCGGATCTCGATGACCCGACCACGCACGAGGAGCTGGTCGTAGGGGTCCTCGAAGGAGACGATCGACACCGACACGCGCGGGTCGGCCGCGACGTTGCGCGCCTTGATCGATTTCGCATCGGTGGCCACCAGCAGTCGGTCGCCTTCACGACCGATCCACACGACGTCGCTCTTCGGCTGCCCTCCGGCCTGGAGCGTGGTCAGGTGCGCGAAGTTCGCGCCATCGAGCAAGCGGCGGGCGTCGGCGTCGAGCGTGGTCACAGCCAGAGCTGACCACGGCCCAAGTCGTGCACGCAACGCGGCACTCGCGACATGATGGCCCCGAGCCATCAGAGGGAGCCGGGATGACCATCACGACCAGTGTCGACGAGCAGGGCATCGCCGTGGTCAAGATGCACCATCCACCGGTGAACGCGCTCACCGTCGGCGACACGTGGAAGATCCGCGACGCCTTCGAGCAGCTCGGGCGTGACGAGCAGGTCCGTGTCGTCATCCTCACCGCGACCGGCAAGGGGTTCAACGCCGGCATCGACATCCGCGAGATGCAGTCCGT
>JBKJKR010000581.1:0-6677 GCA_046597135.1 Acidimicrobiales bacterium
GCGCCGTCGCCTCGGCCGAAGCGAAGGCGCCGTTCGCAAGCGCGCGTCGTGCGCTCTCGACCAGAAGTGCGGCTGCAGCGGCACGGTCGCCTGCCGCTTCGGCCAGGTCGGCGGCCAGCTCGCACGCCGGCCCGGGCAGGCCGGGCTTGGCGCGCTCAATCGCCGGCCACGCGCGCCCGCCGAGCTCGCGCCGTTCGGGTGGGAGCAGGTAGGCGAGCACCGCCTCGCGGGTGAGCGCGTGGCGGAACCGGAAGCGATCGCCGTCGTTCTCGATGAGTTGCTCGTTCACCGCGGCACGCAACGCCTCGACTGCGGCGCGGCCATCGACGTCGGCGATGCCGGGCAACAGCTCCCATTCGAACGAGCGACCCAGCAACGCCGCCGCGCCGAGCACACGCCGAGCCACCGGATCGAGCCCGTCGAGCCGCCGATGGATCGAGTCGAGCAGGCTTGCCGGGACCGCAGGCGTGAGCTGTCGCTCGATCTCCCAATGGCCACCCGCGTTGCGCAGGGCGCCGACCGCGACGAGACCGGCCAGGAGCTCTTCGACGAGGAACGGGTTGCCGTCGCTGTGGAGCCCGACGAACTCGCAGAGGCCGGCCGGCGGGTCGGTCGTTTCGAGGCACGCCGCGACGATTCGTGCGACGTCGGTCGGGCCGAGCCGGTCGATCGGCAGCACCGCGTCGGGATCGCGTCGGGCAAGCCGCACCACCGTGTCGTCGGCCGCACCCGTGGGCCGCGTGGTGCAGATGCAGAGCGTCCGTTCCTGACGGAGCGCGTCGGCCAGGTAGTCGATCACCGCCAAGGTCTCGGGATCGCTCCAATGGATGTCCTCGAGCACCAGCACGGCCGGACGAGCGTCGGCCAGCACGCTGAGCAAGCGAACCACCGCCTCGGCCAGCAGCACAGGCGAGTCCTCGGCTGCCGTGCCGTCACCCCACGAGGGGGCAAGCCGGCCGAGTTGCCGCTCGAAGCCGCGCAGCAGCGGGTGGTCCGGGAGTGGCCGGCTCCGCGACAACGACAGGAACGCTTCGGCGAGCGGTCGGTAGGGCAACGGACTGCCGCCGGGCACTGCACGCCCCTTCAGCACGTGCGTGTCGACGGCCGCGGTGACGTGATCGACCAGTCGGGACTTGCCCGCACCTGCGTCACCGACCACGACCAGCAGCCCGCCGCGGCCCGCTGCGAGGTCATCCACCCGGGCGCGAAGTCGCTCGACTTCGCCCGCTCGCCCGATCAGTGGCCCGCACAGCACCCGCGGATGTTAGCGATCGCCGCTCGAGTGCCGCCCCGAAGCAGCGTCGGTGCGTGGCGAGCGGTTGACCGTCAGCCCTTGTGGAGCTCGAACGCCGCATGCAGCACCTGCACCGCCTGCTCCGCCTGATCCTCACGCACCACGCACGTCAACCGAATGGCCGACGTCTGGATCATCTCGATGTTGATGCCCGCCGCCGACAGCGTCTCGAACATGGTGGCTGCGACGCCGGGGTTCGACTTCATGCCGGCGCCGACGATGCTGACGCGGGCGATGTTGGAGTCGGAGGTCACCCCGGTCGCGCCGATCTCGCCGCGCAGCTCGTCGACCAACGAGATGCCCATGGCGAGCTGCTCGGCCGGCAGCGTGAAGGAGATGTCGGTGACCCCGGCGGCCGACACGTTCTGCACGATCATGTCGACGTTGATGTCGTGATCGGCGAGGCGGCGGAACATGCGCGCCGCGATGCCCGGCCGGTCGGGAACGCCGCTGACCGTGAGCTTGGCGTCGCCCATGTCGTGGGTGACGGCCGAGACGATCGCGTCTTCCATAGCCGGGTCCTCCTTGGTGACCCACGTGCCTGGTTCCCAGGTGAACGCGGAGCGGACGTGCAGTTTGACGTCGTAGTTGCGGGCCAGTTCGACCGAGCGCATGGCCGGCTTCGGACAACCGGTGGCGGTCATCTCGAGCAGCTCGTCGAACGAGACGGTGGGCATCTTGCGGGCCTCGCTCACCACGCGCGGGTCGGTGGTGTACACGCCCGAGACGTCGGTGTAGAGCTCGCACGCATCGGCGCCGAGCGCGTGGGCCAACGCCACCGCCGTGGTGTCGGAACCGCCCCGCCCGAGGAACGTGATGTCGCGGTCGATCGAAACGCCCTGGGCGCCACCGACCACGGGCACGATGCCTTGGTCGATCGCCTCGCGGATGCGGTCGGGCTTGACCTCGAGGATCTTCGCGTTCATGTGGGTGGCGTCGGTGATGAACCCGGCCTGGCTGCCGGTGAACGACGCCGCCGGCACCCCGAGGTCGGTGAGGGCCATGGCCACCAGCGCGCACGCCTTGCGCTCGCCACCGGTGATGAGCATGTCCATCTCGCGACCGGGGCGGGACTTCGAGACGTCGGCGGCGAGCCGCAGCAGTTCGTCGGTCTCCTTGCCCATCGCGCTGATGACCAGCACGACCTGATCGCCGCGGCGCCGACAGCGCGCGACGTGATCCGCCACACCACGAATGCGGTCGGGATCGCCGACCGACGTGCCACCGAACTTCTGAACGAGCAAAGCCACGGGGGACCACGCTACCGATTGTCTGGGCTCCCGAGCACACTCAACCACGGTGGCGTTGGTAGCGTTCCTCCCTCGTGGGAACCGCCAAACGTGAACGTCAAAAGGCCGGGCGTCAAAGCCGCCGCGAAGAAGCGGTCGCAACCGCCCGCAAGCGGCGGTCGCGCCAGCAGTTGCGCACCTACGCGATCATGGGCGGCCTCATCGTCGCCGTGGCCCTGTTCTTCGTGCTGCGAGGCGGGGGCGACGACGACACCGCCTCGTCGACCACCGGGGCCACCGGCGGTTCGGGCGCCGTGACCACCACCACGTTCGTCACGGCGTACGGCACCACCGCGTGCCCGCCGACCGACGGCTCGGGCGAGCGCAAGATCGCCTTCGGCGACTCGTTCAAGCAGTGCATCGACCCGGCCAAGAGCTACACGGCCACCATCAAGACCAACAAGGGCGACCTCGTCGTCGATCTCGACGCCAAGGCCGCACCCATCACGGTCAACAACTTCGTGTCGCTCGCCCGCTCGAAGTACTTCGAAGCGGTGCCGTGTCACCGGATCATCCCGAACTTCGTCGCCCAGTGCGGCGACCCGCAGGGCACCGGCACCGGTGGCCCGGGTTACGAGTTCGGCGACGAGCTCCCGGCGGCCGGCGCATACAAGGTCGGCTCGTTGGCCATGGCCAACTCCGGGCCGAACACCAACGGCAGCCAGTTCTTCATCATCACCGGCTCCGACGGCGCCGCGCTACCGCCGAACTACAGCCTGTTCGGCCAGGCCAAGCCCGGCCAGGAGACCATCATCGCGGCCCTCGACGCGGCGGGCAGCACGGTGAACAACGGCGTGCCGCCGAAGGAACCGGTCGGCCTCACCTCGGTCACGATCACCGAGAGCTGACGTTTCGTCGGCACCGAATCCGTCAGAGGCCCGTCAGGGATTCGATGTTGACGGTCGTGCCGCCCTGGAAGAACACGGCGGATGCCGCGCCGCTGATGGTCCACGTGCCCGCCGGGTCGCGCACGAGGGCGGTGCGTTCGTCGATGCCGGCCACCACGAGGGCGGGCCGGGCGAGCTTGACGGTGCGGTGCCGCTTGTCGGGTGACCACTGGTCGTAGTGCGGGATGACCGTGAGACCTTGGAGCAACCCGAGGCCCACGGTGAACGCGCCGCCGCGGTTGTCGACCATGTGGTCGCACAGCGCCGTGGCCGATTGCGCCGAGGCCGCGAGCACGGCACCGGCGCGCCAGGCGTCGACGATGGCGTCCCACACCGGCGTACCCAGCAGCACGGACCGCAGGTGCTGCGACGAACCGTCGGCCAGGTAGATGAACGAGGCACCGCGGGTGGCCGCGGCGAGCGCCGGGTCGAGCGCAGCCACCCGGTTGTACACGGGCACCTCGCGGACCTGCGCACCGATGGTGGCGAACCAACGAGTGGCGCGCTCCACGGCCTTGGCCGGGCCTTCATAGGCCGCGGCGGTGGCGAGCACCGTGACCGTGGTGCCACCGGAAGCGGCCAACAGCTCGACGTCGAAGCTGCAGCCGTCGCGCCACTCGCTTCCCCCAACCAATGCCAACGGCCCGGCCATCGTGCTCCCTCATCGTTCGTTCGTGGGCGCGATCATCACCGACGGCCGCTTGTTTCACCGTACCGGCGCGGTTGGTACCCTGCGCGGGTGCCGGTCGAACCACCCACGACGCCGTGGATGTTCCCGCCTGTGTCCACTGCCGACGAGAACGACCTCGTCGCGGTCGGCGCCGATCTCGAGCCAGGCACGGTGCTCGACGCGTATCGCCGGGGGCTCTTCCCGATGCCGGTGCGCCGCCGGGGGCCGATCGGTTGGTGGTCTCCGGATCCTCGGGCCGTGCTCGAGCTCGAGGCGTTGCGCGTGCCGCGATCGTTGCGCCAGTCGGCGAAGTTGTTCGAGATCCGCGTCGACACGGTATTCGACGAGGTGATGGTGGCCTGTTCCGACCCGGCGCGGCCGCACGGTTGGATCGACAAGCGCGTCCTCGCCGCGTACCGACACCTGCACGCGCTCGGCTGGGCGCACAGCGTCGAGGCCTGGGATCGCGAGTCGGGGACCCTGGCGGGTGGTCTGTACGGCGTGTCGATCGGCGCGTTCTTCGCCGGCGAGTCGATGTTCCATCGCCGCCGCGACGCCTCGAAGGTGGCGTTGATGGCGCTGGTCGACATCCTCCGCAGCGGGCCGAACGCGTCGCTCACGCTCCTCGACGTGCAATGGCAGACACCGCATCTCGAGTCGCTCGGCGTGCGCGAGATCTCGCGTGCGGCGTACCTCACCCGGCTTGCGCCGGCGGTCGCCGCAGTCTCGGCGTGGCCCGAATCTCTGCCCCAGGACGTGCGCTCGTCGTAAAGCAGACGACGTCGCGCGCCGATGCCCTCTGTGTACGCGATGAATGGCTACGACGTGGCACGATTCCACACCTTGTTGGACGTCGCCCTCCAACGGGCCGAACGCCCCTTCATTTCGGATTCGAGCGCGCCGATGGAGACCCGATGAATGACAAACGCACGCTTCTGCCGATCGGGATCGGTGCTGTCGCGGCGGTGCTCGGCGTCCTCGGGCTCGCACTCGACGCACCGGTGCTCGGCCTGGCCGCCGGCTTGTTGGCGCTCGGCGTCGGAACGCTGGTCATGCGCTTCGCGTCCCGCGGGGGCGCAGCGTCACCCGACCACCAACTCGGCGAGCTCGAGACGGCGCTGGCCGCTCAGGTCCAGGCCCGCATCGCGGCCGAGGACGCAGTGCGCAGCCTCGGTCAGCAGCTCGCCACTGCCGAGCGCGACGCCGCCAATCGTTCACCGATCGTGGTACCCGCGAAGCGTTCCGACTCGCTCACCGACGAAGCCACCGGCCTGTTCAGCGAGGACTACTTCCGCGTGGCGGTCGATGCCCGCATCGCCGCCGCCCGGCGCCATCTGCGGCCCGTCGCCGTCGTGCTGCTCGAGGTGATCGAAGGGCTGCGCAGCAACGCCCCGCAGAGCGCGCAACCGATGCTCGTCGCCGAGATGATCAACGCCACGCTCCGCGAGGCCGACACCGCCTGCCGGCTCATCGACGGCCGCTTCGGTCTCGTGCTTGAAGACACCTCGGAGAACGGCGCGATCTGGACCGTGGAGCGCATCCGCCGGTCGATCGCCGAACTGCAGCAAGGCCTCACGTTGCGCGCCGGGATCGCCTGCTATCCGGCGCACGCGTTCGGTTCATCCGAGCTGCTGCAGCGCGCCGAGGAAGCGTTGGTCTCGGCCCGCGACTGGAACCAGGATCGCATCGAGGTCGCGAACGTCGACTGACGTCGGTCACCGCCGCGAGCGAGGGCTACCTCGGCCGACCGCGGCGCAACGGCAACGGCGAGGCCCACCAACGACCGCTGAAGCGCCACGCAGGCGTGGTGCGCACACTACGGGTGTCGACCATGACCGGTTTGGGCCACAGCGCCTCGTACGCGGCGACGATGGCCGCCGCTTCGAGATCGGACGGCTCGGGCGACACCGACAGGTGCGACCCCACCGGCTCGGTCACAGGGGCACGTTCCCGTGCTTGCGCTTGGGCAGTTCCTCACGCTTGGACTCGAGCAGCGCGAGTCCGGCCACGAGCTTGATGCGGGTGTCGGCCGGGTCGATGACGTCGTCGATGTAGCCCCGCTCGGCCGCGATGTACGGGTTGGCGTAGCGCTCGGTGTACTCGTCGACCAGCTCGGCGCGGCGCTTGACCGGGTCGGCGGCCGCTTGGAGCTCGCGGCGGTACACGATCTCGACCGCGCCCTGGGGGCCCATGACCGCGAGCTCGGCGGTGGGCCAGGCGAGGGACAGGTCGGAGCCGACCGACTTGGAGTCCATGACCACGTAGGCGCCGCCGTAGGCCTTGCGGGTGATGATCTGGATGCGCGGCACGGTGGCCTCGCAGTAGGCGTAGAGCAGCTTGGCGCCGTGGCGGATGATGCCGCCGTACTCCTGGTCGACACCGGGCAGGAAGCCGGGCACGTCGACGAAGGTGATGAGCGGGATGTTGAACGCGTCGCACGTGCGCACGAACCGGGCCGCCTTCTCGGACGACTCGATGTCGAGCACGCCCGCGAGGATCAACGGCTGGTTGCCCACGATGCCCGGTGGGCATCGTGG
>JBKJKR010000517.1:0-3093 GCA_046597135.1 Acidimicrobiales bacterium
CTGAGTGATGCCGAGTTGGCCGACATGGCCGATCTCGGAGGCGACGGTTCGCACCGCTTCGAGATCGGGCACCTGTCCAAGCAGGCCGAGGCGTGGGTGCTTGTCGCAGTGGCCAAGGAGAACGACAAGGTCAAGGGCTTTGTGTTCTTCACACTCGAGCGCATCGGTGGCACGCCGAGCGTGCTCATCGGCCTCGGTGCCATCAAGCGCACCGCCAAGCGCGACAGCGTGCTCAAGGCCATCATCAACGAGCAGATGCGCCGGGCCGTGCTGGCCTTCCCCGACGAGGACGTGCTGGTCGGCAGCCGCTTCGACAACGCAGGCGGCTTCGAGGCCTACAAGACCCTCCACGACGTCGTGCCCCGCCCCGACCACAAGGCCACGGGCGAGGAACGGGCGTGGGGTCGTCGGCTGGTCAAGCGCTTCGGCATCGATGCCACCGAGTACGAGGACCGCGTGTTCGTGGCCCGCGGCGACGGTGGCGTGCCCTGCGTGCTGGCCCACGCGAGCGCCAAGCCCGAAAAGATCAGCCCCGAGGTGGAGGCGTTCTTCGAGACGCTCGACGCCGAGCGGGGCGATGTCCTCATCGCCTTCGGCTGGGCCAAGGCCGAAGACCTCCTCAAGCTCGCTTCCTGATCGGACAGCGTCGGCACTCCGCCGGTCGACCCCCGATCAGCTGCCGCCCCTAACGGACGCCGCACGACCGTCATGGAGCTCACCGAGGCGTTGAGCCGACGTCGCATGGTGCGGTCGTTCCGCGACCGGCCCATCGACGCCGAGGCGCTGGCGCGGGTGCTGGCGGCCGCCACCCGGGCCCCATCGGCCGGGTTCACCCAGGGCGTCGACCTCGTGGTGCTCGAAGAACCAGCGGCGCGCGCGAGCTACTGGGACACCACCCTGCCGGCGGCGCGTCGGGCGTCGTTCCCGTGGCCCGACCTCCTGGTGGCCCCCGTGTTGGTGGTGGTGTGCGCCGACCCCGAGGCATACGTGGCGCGCTACGCCGAGGCCGACAAGCAGGCCACCGGCCTCGGCGCAGGGGCCGATGCCTGGGCGGTGCCGTTCTGGTTCGTCGACGCCGGCATGGCGGCCGAGAACCTGCTCCTCGCCGCGGTCGACGAGGGCCTGGGCGCGTGCTTCTTCGGTGTGTTCGATCACGAGCCGGCCGTGAAGGAGGCGCTCGGCATCCCGGCCGCGGTGCGCACGGTGGGCACGATCGCCCTCGGCCACGAGGACCCCGACGGTGCGCGACCGAGCCGTTCGTCGCGCCGCGACCGGCGTCGCGTCGGTGACGTGGTTCACGTCGGACGCTGGTAACTTCTTCCTGTCGGGTGATCGGGGAGACGAAGCCGAGATGGCTGCACAAGTTCCGTTGGTGTCGTATCTGGTGCTCGACGACTCAGGTCCGTACCTGTCGGCCCATGTTTGCACCGCCTGTGGTGCCCGGTCCCTTGAGCGCCGCAACGCCTGCCCCAAGTGCGGCAGCGCCGCCGGTTTCGAATCCGCGCGGCTGGCCGACACCGGCGTCGTTACCTCGTTCACGATCGTTCAGCGCGCCGCGCCGGGCGTCAAGGCGCCGTTCGTCTCGGCCACCATCGCCCTCGACGGCGGTGGCGCGGTCACTGCGAACGTCGTGGACACCGAGCCCGACCCCGAGCACATCTCGCTCGGCATGCCGGTCACGCTCACCACGTTCGTCGTCGGTACCGACGACGACGGCACCGAAGCCGTCGCGTTCGACTACGCACCCGCCTGATTGCCAACAAGCCTCGTTCGAAGGAGTCCACCAATGGCTGGAGACAACGTCTGGGTCCTCGGGGCTCACATGACCAAGTTCGGGCGTCACGACGACAAGGACGTGATGGATCTGGCGTCGATCGCCGCGCTCGGCGCGCTCGCGGACGGCGGCGTGACCATCCAGGACATGGATGTCATGGGCGCGGGTTCGCTGTTCAACGCGTCGTCGGGCATCGGCCAGCAGATCCAGAAGCAAATCGGCCAGACCGGCATCCCGGTGTTCAACGTCACCAACGCCTGCGCCACCGGCGCCACGGCCGTGCGTACGGTGTACCTGTCGATCAAAGCCGGCGAGGCCCAGATGGGCCTGGCGGTCGGCGTCGAGCAGATGGGAAAGATGGGCCTGCTGGGCATGGGCGCCGCCGCCGGAGGCAAGAAAGAGTACGTGCCATCGGGCCGCGATGGTCGCGTCATGCCCACCGAGGGGCACCTCGGCACCTTCAGCATGCCTGGCGTGTTCGCCCAGGCCGGCATGCAGTACCTCTACGAAAACGACGACGTCGACGTCGAGCACTTCTACAAGATCAGCGAGAAGAACCACGCGCACTCGACGCTGAACCCGCTGTCGCAATACCAGAAGCGCTTCAGCCTCGACGAGATCAAGGCCGCGCCCATGATCTCCTTCCCGAACACCATGCCCATGTGCTCGCCCAACACCGATGGCGCAGCGGCGGTGGTGCTCATCAGCGAGGAGCGCCTCCGTTCCATGCCCAAAGAGGTGCAGCGCCGAGCGGTGAAGATCTCTGCGTCCGTCCTGCAGACCGACCCCTGGGTCGAGTCGGGCGCCGCGCTGCCCGACGTCAACACCTGCACGCGCAACGCGGCCAAGAAGGCCTACGAGATGGCCGGCGTCGACCCGCAGGACCTCGACCTCGTCGAATTGCACGACTGCTTCGCCACCGCCGAACTGCTGCACTACGACAACCTCGGCCTGTGCGAGCCGGGCGGCGCGGGCAAGTTCCTCGACGAACACGGCCCGTATCGCGACGGCAAGATCCCGGTCAACGTGTCGGGCGGGCTCGAGTCGAAGGGTCACCCCATCGCGGCGACCGGTGTGGCCGGGGTCTACGAGATCACCACGCACCTGCGCGGCGAGGCCGGTGACCGCCAGATCGAAGGGGCCAAGGTCGGGCTCACGCACGTGATCGGGCTCGGTTCCACCTGCGGCATCCACATCCTCGAAAAGGCCTCCCTCTAGCCGAGGCCGCGACCATGGGGGACGCTGCGGAACTGCTCGAGATCGTCGACGCCTCACCCGAGGCGGTCATGGACTACTTCGACGATCGCGGGTGGGGCGAC